>CAJMMH010000272.1 GCA_905214365.1 uncultured bacterium | reverse complement strand
TATGCAGCTGGCAGAATTGCAGCGGGGGAAAGAATACGGTACCTGCTGCCGGACTGGAGGAAACAACTATGAAAATAGATGCACTTGGAAAAACCGGATTGAAGGTCAGTAATATCTGTTTCGGAGCCGGGAATTTTGGCGATACGATTCCGGAAGATCTGGCATTTGAACTGCTGGACGCGTATGCAGCGGCCGGAGGAAACTTTCTCGATACGGCCAATATTTATGGAAAATGGCTGCCCGCGGGGGAAAATGTCAGCGAGCAGATTGTCGGCAGATGGCTGAAAAGCAGAGGAATGAAGCAGCGGATGGTTGTTGCTACAAAGGGCGGACATTACGATTTAAATCGAAAAAATATCTGCCGTGTGACAAGGAAAGAAATCAAAAAGGATCTGAATGAAAGCCGACTGGCGCTTGGCCTGGACTGTATTGATCTGTACTGGCTGCACCGGGATAATGAAGCTGTGCCTGCGGGCGAGCTGTTGGAATGGATGGAAGAGCTGGTAAAGAGAGGGGATATCCGTTACTATGGCGCGTCCAATTTTCGCCTGGAGCGCATGCAGGAAGCGGACGCTTACGCGAAAGAGCATGGACTGCAGGGATTCTGCGCGGTATCGAATCGGTGGAGTCTGGCAAAGGAGAATCCGGAGACTGCAGCAGGAAAGGATCCGACCATGGCTGAGATGGATGGAGCATTTTTTGACTGGCACTGTAAAAGCGGGATGCCGTCGATTCCGTATTCATCGACGGCGCATGGATTTTTCGCAAAGTATGAAAAAAATCAGTTAAGCGATCGACTGAACGTAAAGTACCGGAATCCGGAAAATTTGGAAACAGCCCGGATTTTAAAGGAAATCTCAGCGGAAAGCGGGCTGAGCCTGTTTGAACTGTCGCTGTCCTGGCTGCTGTCTCAGCCATTCCAGGTGATTCCGGTAACCACAGCGTCTTCAGCCAGCCAGATTCAGGCGTATCGGAAGGCGGGAGACTTCGTAATTCCGGAGGCATGGATGGAGCAGTTACGGGAAATCCGTAAAGCGTAATATTATTTTGCATAGAGAGACGGCAAAATTACCTGCAGTGAATGGAAGTGTTACTGTTCATGCTGCGCTCAAGCAGTAACATGGAAGTACAGGAATAACAGAAAAACAGATCTGTTCATTTAGCGCCGGACGTGATATGCTTGTGTCAGAGACGCCGGGCGCACTTTGCTGCACAACAGCTTGTGTGAACCCCCCGGGTCTTGAAATGGAGGAAATGAAAATGAATTTTATAGAGAGAAGAAATCGTGTATTTGACCGGATGGAAGAGGATTCCGCACTGATTCTGTTTTCCGGAATTGAGCTTCATGTAAGCGCGGATGAGTATATGCCGTTTGAGGCAAACCGTAACTTTTTCTATCTGACCGGTTTAAGACGGGACCATATGATTTTGGTGATGAAGAAGACCGCAGGTACGCAGAAGTCGATGCTGTTTATTGAGGAAGCGGATCCAACACAGGAGCGTTGGTTCGGCAGAAAGACAACGGTTCCGGAAGCAAAGGAAATCTCCGGAATAGAGGATGTTGTGTTCCTGGATTCCTTTGACAATGCGGTAAACCGCATGATGGCCCGTGAAGATATCAGCACTCTGTATTTTGACTGCTTCCGTTATCAGACAGAAGATCTGCCGGATTACAACACTGTGCAGGCGCAGAAGTATGGCCAGCTGTATCAGGGCTGCGCAGTAAAGAATATTGCTCCGGTAATTGCGGAGCTGCGTATGCAGAAGGATGCGGACGAAATCGCAACGGTACGCCGCGCAATTGCTATTACAGATCATGCGCTGCAGCGCGTGATGAAAAATCTGAAGCCGGGTAGCAAAGAGTATCAGGCGCAGGCAGATTTTGAATACCAGATCTTCCATGAGGGCGCGGATGGAACCGCGTTCCCGACCATTGCCGGAAGTGGTGCAAACGGAACCATGCTGCATTACGGAACCAACCGGGATACCTGTAAGGATGGCACACTGCTCCTGCTGGATCTTGGCGCAAAGTTTGAAGGCTACTGCGCGGATATTACGAGAACGTATCCGGTCAATGGGACCTACAGCGAGCAGCAGAGAAAAGTTTATGATGTTGTGCTTGCTGCAAACCGCGCAGTTGCGGCAGCGGCAAAGCCGGGAATGACGCTTCGTGATCTGAACGAAATTGCAAAGGATGTGCTGGCTGAGGGCTGTATTGGACTGGGACTGATCCAGTCAAAGGACGAGATCGGCAAGTATTACATGCACGGCATATCTCACCATCTGGGAATTGATGTGCATGATGTGACAGCCGCGCACTGCGATAAGCTGAAGCCGGGCGCAATTATTACCGATGAGCCAGGGCTGTATATTGACGAGTGGGAGATCGGAATCCGTATTGAGGATGATCTGCTGATCACAGAGGATGGCTGTGAGGTGCTGTCCGAAGCGCTGATCCGCGATCCGGATCAGATCGAAGCATTTATGAAGGAAAATCAGAACAAATAAAAACAAAAAGCGGCCTGAAAAACGGCCGCTTTTATTGGAGAAAAAAATGAAGTTAGCGGTTGTAGGAAGTATTAATGCGGATATATCAGTAACAGCGGAGCGGATTCCGCAAAAGGGTGAGACCGTCCGGGGCAGCAGCGTCAGCACCAGTCCGGGCGGAAAAGGAGCAAATCAGGCAGTTGCGATGGCGCGTCTTGGCGCGGATGTGGAGATGTTTGGCTGTGTCGGAGACGATGAAAATGGAAGAAAGATGTTGGAAAATCTGCGTCAGGAAGGAGTCGGTATCTCGCATGTATGTGTGCTGAAGGGTGTGCCGACTGGGATGGCAATGATTACGGTCGGAGAGTCGGATAATACAGTTGTCATTGTTGCTGGAGCGAATCAGATGGTAAACCAGGCATATGTAGAAGTGATAAAGGAACAGCTGAAAGCATACGATCTGGTCGTTCTGCAGCAGGAGATTCCGCTGGACGCGGTTTATGATGTGATTGATTTTTGTTGGGAGAATCAGATTCCGGTTATTCTGAATCCGGCTCCTGCGGCAGCTGTTCCAATGGAAATTGTGGATAAGGCAACGTACCTGACGCCGAATGAGCATGAAGCAAAGCTGATTTTCGGAGAACAGACAGAAATGGACGCACTGCTGAGACAGTATCCGGAAAAGCTGATTATCACGCAGGGAGAAAAAGGCGTAAGCGTATGCCGGAAATCCGGAGAGATTCTGAATGTTCCGGCAAGAAAATCAACCGTTGTGGATACAACGGGAGCGGGAGATACGCTCAACGGCGCGTTTGCGGTAAGAATTGCAGCAGGCGATGATATCGAGTCCGCGCTGCGGTATGCGAATATCGCAGCGGGACTGTCTGTAGAAAAAAGCGGGGCGCAGGGTGGAATGCCGACTAACGCGGAGGTAGAAGCGGCTGCGCTTTATTGGAGGAATCCAATAAAATAGTGAAGCGGATATTCGATGATGCGGTCTCCTGCGATAACCATATTCAGATTGCGCAGGGCGCGCAGATCTTCCAGCGGATTTTGGACGGCAACAATCATGTCTGCAGCTTTTCCTTTTTCGATAGAGCCGGTAAGAATTGTAGCATAACAACAGCTTACAGAGTTCACAAAATGTTCACAAAAAAATAGCACTCACCTCTTGACAGTGCTAACAATACGTGCTATAGTACAGCTAGAACAAAAGAAAGGGGAACAGAAAAAGAACCGGATGGATGTTCCAGAAGGTTTGAAGTTGAAATGTTCCTTTACGATATGGGATAATCGGGCTTTCATTCGGGAAATACGTTCCTCCAA
>CAJMMH010000271.1 GCA_905214365.1 uncultured bacterium | reverse complement strand
TCCTGGCAGGAAACAACGAGAACCGCTTCCCCTTTTGCCTTTGCCGCGCGCAGCTTCTTTGGAAACCGTGCCCGGTTGTGGGAAATTAACGCGGAGGCGGAAGAAACAATCTGGCCGCTGCAGCGGTAATTGATATCGAGCAGCAGTTTTTTCGCGTCCGGATAATCCCGTTCAAAGCCAAGCATAATTTCCGGTCTCGCGCCGCGGAAGCGGTAGATGGACTGATCATCATCTCCAACGATAAACAGATTGTTCTGCGGAGCGGCAAGCAGACGGATCACCTGATACTGGACCAGGTTGATATCCTGGAACTCATCGATCAGAATATAGCGGAACTTCTGCTGCCAGGCACGCAGGATATCCGGGCGCTGCTGCAGAAGCTCCAGCGTCATCAGCAGAGTATCGTCGAAATCAACCTTATGCATCGCAGCCAGCTTTTTCGTGTACTCCCGGTAAATTTTCCGGAATTCCTGTTCCGGGCAGTTCTGGGAATAATAATGCTCCAGTGAAAGATTATTGCTCTTAACGGATGAGATTTCGCCGAGAATCCCGCTGATAAACTCCTGCTCATCGAGAATATCGAGGTCGATCCGGTCAATAATTTCACGCATCAGGGCGTTTTGCTCAGCTTGCGTGATGATGTTGGCAGCGTCATAGTGATAGGCATACCGCAGAATGCGGAAAAAAACGGAGTGAAACGTTCCAAATGTCACTCCGCAGTAATTTCCCTTCATCAGTTCGCCAAACCGGCTGCGCATTTCCATCGCGGCAGCCCTCGTAAATGTAATCACAAGAATCCCCTGGCCGGGAATCCCATCGTCAATCAGACGGCGAATCCGCCAGGTGATGACAGTTGTTTTTCCGGAACCGGGACCGGCAAGAACTAGAGCCGGTCCGTTCCGGTGCAGGATTGCTTCCTGCTGCGCTTTACTGAAAGCCAAAAGAACCCTCCTTACAAGGCGGTGCAAAAGCCGGTTCAGAGCCAAATCAGACGTTAAAACGGAACAGAATAACATCGCCGTCCTGAACCACGTAGTCCTTTCCTTCCAGACGGATCAGGCCTTTTTCTCTTGCCACATTGTATGCGCCGCAGTCAAGCAGATCCTGATAATTGACAACCTCGGCACGGATAAATCCGCGCTCAAAGTCAGAGTGGATTTTTCCGGCTGCCTGCGGAGCCTTTGTTCCCTTGCGGATTGTCCATGCGCGGGTTTCGGTCTCACCTGCGGTCAGATAGCTGATCAGGCCGAGCAGAGAGTAGCTGGCAGCGATCAGCTTTTCCAGACCGGACTCACTTAAACCAAGATCCTCTAAGAACATCTTCTTTTCATCGTCATCCAGCTCGGAAATCTCTTCCTCAATCTGCGCGCAGATTACAAATACCTCGCTGCCTTCGGAAGCCGCGAACTCGCGGACCTTCGCAACATAGCCATTGGAAGCACCGTCATCGGCAAGGTCATCCTCGGAAACGTTAGCAGCGTAGATAACCGGCTTGCTGGTCAGCAGGTTCAGTTCAGCGATCAGAGCCGCCTCGTCGTCATCTTCCGGAACAACGGTCTTCGCCTGCTTGCCGTCTTCGAGAGCAGCCTTCAGCTTCTTCAGGGTTTCCAGCTCCTTGGCAAGAGACTTGTCGTTGAACGCGGAGCGGGCAGTCTTGGAAATGCGGCGCTCAAGGACTTCGAGGTCGGCAAAGATCAGTTCCAGCTCAATGGTTTCGATATCGCGGACCGGATCGATGCTTCCGTCTACATGGATGACATTGGGATCATCAAAGCAGCGGACAACATGAACGATGGCGTCAACCTCGCGGATGTTGGCAAGGAACTGGTTTCCAAGACCTTCGCCCTTGGAAGCACCCTTTACAAGGCCTGCGATATCAACAAACTCGATGACTGCCGGAGTCACCTTGGCAGAGTGGTACATATCAGCGAGAAGACCAAGACGGCGGTCCGGAACCGGAACGATGCCGACATTGGGATCAATAGTGCAGAACGGATAGTTCGCGGATTCCGCACCAGCTTTTGTCAGTGAATTAAATAAGGTACTTTTGCCTACGTTTGGCAGGCCGACAATTCCTAATTTCATGTTGCGTGTTAAGCACCGGGAAAACAGAGGATAGCATTGAAATTCCCGGATTCTCCTTTCCAGTTTCTATCATTCTTTGATTCCGCCGCCGGACGCGGAGACGGAAGCGCATACCATAACAGGTTAATTATAGCAGAAGCGCTCCGGTTTCACAAGTTCCGGCGGAAAAATTTTATCGATCTTTGACGTTGTTGTTCACGATAGGAATTTTCTGAACTGAAAATTCCGTAAGATAACGTAGTGGTTGTGGGATTTTGCCGATTCTGCATGCGAAGCATTGGCAAAATCCGTTACTGTTTGAGCGCAGCGTGAACAGTAACTTTTTCACTGCTCTTATTGAAAAAAGACTTGTATTTTAATGTTCAATGATATAAAATAAAGATATTGAGTCATGGTAGCTGCTATTTTGTTTCACAGGAAATCGCTTTGTCAGGTTCTGTGAGACAAAATACTGGTGTGTAAACAGCGCGGATGGGGATGCCGGCTCAATCAAAAGGACGAGAAAAAGACGCAGACAATGCGCCGGCAAACGGCTTATCGCAAGTCAGAAAGGTTGCGGGGAAGCCGTTTTTGCGGCCGTGCGGGAAGGAGAGTGCGGAATGGAATTTCATCACGTTCCGATTATGCTGAACGAGGTGCTGGAGCAGCTTTGCATCCGGCCTGACGGCTGCTATGTGGACGGTACGCTCGGAGGGGGAGGTCATTCCTTCCATATCTGTGAGCGGCTTGGAGAGAATGGCCGCCTGATCGGAATCGACCAGGATGCGGACGCGATTGCGGCGGCAGGAAAGCGGCTGGAGCCGTTTGGCAGCCGGGTGTCGATTGTCCGCAGCAATTATGTTAATTTTGACCGGGTGCTCGATGACTTAGGGATCGAAGAGGTAAACGGAATCCTGCTGGATCTCGGCGTTTCTTCTTATCAGCTCGATGAGGCGCAGCGCGGGTTTACCTACCGGGAGGATGTTCCGCTCGATATGCGTATGGATCAGCGCAATCCGAGGACAGCGAAGGATCTGGTCAACGAGTATTCCGAGAGGGATTTGTATCGGGTGATTCGTGATTACGGAGAAGATCGCTTTGCGAAACGGATTGCGTCACGGATTGTGCAGGAACGGGAAAAGAAGCCGGTTGAGACAACAGGGGAGCTTGCGGAAATCGTAAAGAGCGCGATTCCGGCCAAGTTCCGCGGCAACGGCCATCCGGCCAAGCAGACCTTCCAGGCGATCCGGATTGAGTTAAACGGCGAGCTTGACGTGCTGACGGCGTCCCTTGGACGTATGATTGATCGTCTGGCTCCGGGAGGACGGCTCTGCGTGATCACCTTCCATTCCCTTGAGGATCGGATCGTGAAAAATTGCTTTCGGGACAATGAAAACCCGTGTACCTGCCCGCCGGATTTTCCGGTCTGCGTCTGCGGAAAGAAGTCGAAAGGCCGGGTTGTTACCAGAAAGCCGATTATTCCGTCCGAGGAGGAGCAGGAGCAGAACAGTAGAAGCAAGAGCGCCAAGCTGAGAGTGTTTGAACGCAAATAAGTTGATTGTAACAGGAGTATCCGAAGCCGATTGAACTGGCAGCCGGTTTGAGAAAGCTTTGGAAAATGTCGCGGAAAGGACGAAAAGGCATGAAGGAAAAGAAAACGCATGCCGGGACAGAACAGATGCAGTATCAGGCAAGAGCAGCCAGCAATGCAAATATGACTTCCGCGACTTCTAGGGAGATCATACAAAGAAAAAAGCAGGCGGCGCAAAAACAGAAGGAACGACAGAAAGC
>CAJMMH010000270.1 GCA_905214365.1 uncultured bacterium | reverse complement strand
GTCTGCGGCGGTGTTTCCTGTCTGGACGATAAAACCGTTCCGATGGAGCGCTTCTGGCAGCAGATGGAGCAGGGAGAGACCATTAAGACTTCTCTGCCGTCGCCGGATCAGTTCCTGCAGATTTTTGAGGCGGCGAAGGAAGCGGGAGACGATGTGATCTGCGTGCTGATTTCCTCCGGATTGTCCGGAACCTGCCAGAGCGCAAATGTAGCAAAATCAATGGCGGAGTATGAGAATATATGGATCGTGGATTCGCTCAGCGCGGCAGCCGCGCAGAAGCTGCTGGTATTCCGGGCATGCGAGCTTCGGGATCAGGGCATGAGCGCAGCGGAAATCGCAGAAGATCTGGAAACATTCCGCAGCCGGATTCGCCTGTATGCCTGTCTGGATACGTTGATGTATCTGGCACGGGGCGGCCGTCTGCCGGGAAGCATCGCGGCAATCGGGACAAAGCTGCAGTTTAAGCCAGTTATCACATTTGATGAAGAGGGCAAGATTCATGTAGAAAAGACGCCGCGCGGGGCAAAGCAGGCGATGAAGGAGATGCTGCGCCTGGCAAAGGAACGTCCGGTAACCGGAGAGTCCAGAGCGATCCCGCTGTTTGCAAGCAAGGATGAGAACTGCAGAGACTACATCGCGGCTCTGGAAGAGAGCGGATTCTCCATTTCAATGAAAGAAATGGAAGGAATCGGGGCAACCATCGGCACATATATCGGGCCGGGAGCGTATGGAATCGCAATAATTTCCTGATAGGAAAGAATAAGCAGAGGCATTTGACTGTTTCAGATGATATCAGAGCAGTCAGATGTCTTTTTTTATTTTTGGGGTGCAACATTTGGGCACTGGCATGTATGATATAGACAGAGACCGAAGAGAAGGGGGGGATGTCAGGTGCGCGACGAAGAGAAAATCCGGGAGATTTATGAGCGGTGCGCGGATGATCTATACCGGCTCTGCTGGTTTTATTCAGGAAACCGGGAGGACGCGCAGGACGCAGTTCAGAACGCGCTGGTGAAGCTGATGGAGCATGGCGGTGAGTTTGAATCGGACTCTCATGCGAAGGGCTGGCTGTTGAAAACAGGAGTGAATGAGTGCCGGCAGATTATGCGGCAGTGGTGGAAGAAGAGAGTTCATATAGAGGAAGATCTGAGTATTTACGGGCAGGAGACGGAACAGGAGGATCGGGAGCTTCTGGCAGTCATTTTCGCACTTCCGGAAAAATACCGGATTCCGATGTATATGTATTACTATGAAGGATATCAGACAGAAGAAATTGCTAAAATGCTGGGAAAACGGGCATCAACCGTGCGCTCCTGGCTGCTGCGGGGCCGCAGGTATCTGAGGGAGGCGCTGGAAATGCCGGAACAGGCAAAAGCGGATGGGAAGCTGGAGCGTGCAGAACGAAAGGAGATTGCGAGATGACAGAGGAAACATTCAGAAACAAACTGCAATCGGTACGGATGACGGAAAAGCAGAAACAAAACGTATGGAGACGGGCAAAGGCAGAAACAGAGGACAACATGCGAAAAAAGAACTTCCGAAGCAGATCGGTAAGAATTCTTCCTGCAGCAGGGGCAGCGGCGGCAGTGCTTTTGGCCGGTGGACTTGCTGTGCCGGGATTTTTGAAGATGAATGGAAATCATCTGAGGCAGGAAGGAAACGCGGAGTGGAAGAATGGCATGGATGGAAAGAATCCGCAGCAGAACGGTGTCGTAGGAGAGTCAGCCACGGGGGAATCCGCGCAGAACGATGCGGCAGAAAACAGACCGGACACGTATCTGGTTCTCGGTATGGACGGAAGAGATCAAAAATCGCTGACAGATCCGGATGCGCAGCAGACAGCGGACGCGATTGTTGTTGTCAGTCTGGATGAAGCAGCCAAAACAGTCCGCTTTTTGTCGATTCCGGCAACCATTCCGGTTCCTGACGGCGCGGGAGACAGTGATTTTATTGGCGGAAGAATCTGGAAGGAGCACAGCTTTCAGGAAGCGGAATTACTTGTAAAGGAGTGGTTTGGAATTGACGTGGATGGAACGGTATTAGTATCTTTTTCCGGATTTGAGACACTGGTAAATCGTGTTGGCGGAATCGAACTGGAAGTGACTGCAGACGATCTGAATCCGGATAACGCTGCGTTTAACGGATATCTGACAGAAAATGCAGCAGTAACAGGAATCGGAACAAACGGACAACTGAACACTCCGGGAGTATATATTCTGGATGGACCGCAGACGCTGGCGTGGTGTCGTGTGGATGACAGTCCGGAGTACGGAAGAGGAGAGCGTTTCCTGACAGCGGCAAAAGCGCTCGCAAAAAAGGCAGCCGTGCTTTCCGCATCGGAACAGCTGGCGCTTTTGTCTGAGATTTTGCAGAACGGAAATTCACTTGCCGCGGCAGATCTGGAGATTGGAGAGTTAGCAGAGGTTGCTGGACAGCTTGCGCAGAGTCAGACGGCAGAAACCAGAAATCTGGCAGCAGGAAAAAACCTGCAGAGATCCGGGCAGGAATACCGGGTGACGGATGAGGGGACGTTTGATGTGACGGATTGGAACGGACTGAAAGAAGAAATCGCCGTGTATCTGAATGGCGGGACCGGGGAATAAGGGCATAGCATAGGCTGTGAAGAGCTGATCAAAACAGGCAGAAATCCTCTCGCAAATCCAGACAAAACGAGATTCCGAGAGCACATTGAAAGATACAGGGGAGGGGAGACAGCATTTTATGGTGAATAGAAAAAGAAAACGTTATTGCTTGATATTGATGTTATGCTTGTTTATTTTTATAACTGGATGTACGAAAAAAGAGAACGACACAAAGAAAAAAGATACAGAGGGAGTACTTCATGCAGCAATAACGAGTAGTATGGAAATGGATTCAGTCACAGAGAATCTGGCAACAGAGACAGCGGATCTTCAAAGAAAATCAGAAAGCACACCGTATCAGGCAATCTACCGCGCAGTTGACTGGGAAGCAGATCATTTTTCCTGCGGGACTTTTTTTGAAAATGCGGCGTACCTGGTCGGATGGAAAAATGAGAGATTGCCGGAGCAAACGGATCAGCTGAAAAGAAAGTATATCCTGGCGGTGCAATCTTATGAACAGGAACATGCAGTGTGCACCTTGCTGGACATACCGGAGAATTTATCAATCAATAGTATTGCTGTGTCGAAGGAAGGCATTTGTTTCATTGCACAGGAAATGGCGACAAAAACAAATCCGAATCCAATGGCGGAATATTTCATTAATTGTCGGAAAGACGGATCAATTACGGAGATAAGAGAATTACGGGAGAAAGGGGAAGCAGAAGAAAAACTTGCTTCCATACAGAGAGAAAGAGAATCCGTTTCGCTGCGAAAAGATGGAAACAAGCTTTACCGGGATGATATACAGGCAGGTCAGACATATGAAGTCTGCAATTTATCAGAGACAGGTGTTTCATCTGATTTTATTTATGATTTTGCAGAAGGGGCAGATGGAATCATCGGCCTGATTTCCGGAATGCCTGGCGGAAACGAGGCAACAGTCGTCTGGTTGATTCCTCAGAGAATCGAAGAGCAGAAAACAGAGCAGATACAGCCGGAGGTATTAACCATTGCCTGTCTGGAAGCGGATGATCTTTTAAATGATACGGTCGCCGCATACAACAGAAGTGGAAGTGGGTATACGATAAAAATAAAGGAATATTATGATCCATATCAGACAGACGCGTCCAGAGAGGATGCGCTGAAACGGTTAAATGCGGATCTGGCAGATGGGACTGCGGGAGATATGTTTGATTTTACCGGTACGCAGAAATATATGTCCAGAAAGCAATATATTGAATCCGGCCTTTTTGAAGATCTGAATCCATGGATTGATGCCGATGAAACAATTCAAAGAGAGGATTATCTG
>CAJMMH010000269.1 GCA_905214365.1 uncultured bacterium | reverse complement strand
ACCACTACGTTATCTTACGGAATTTTCAGTTCAGAAAATTCCTACCGTGAACAGTGATCATTACTTCAGTGATGAGTTATGCGCACAAAGTCAAGTGGATATTCGCAATTCGCATTCGTTTTTGACTGTAACAGCAAGTTTAAAGGAAACACAGAAGAAAGAAAAAAACATACAAAAAATATTCGATTTTTCTTGCAATATCAGTACAATTTGATACAATAAAAGAAAAGCGTACAGCAGTCAGTGACTGTGGGCGAAAGGAGCGTGTTTAATGAGTCAGGAACGGATCGAGTCGGTAAAAACTTATTATACCTGTGCGGAAACCTTGAAGAAACGGATGCAGTTTTGTGGGAGGCGTCAGGGCTTTGCGGCAGAAACAGTGGAAGAGTATGAAGTATGGAAGAGCAGTCTGCGCAATACGCTGACCGGCCTGCTTGGTCTGGACAATATGACGTCCTGCAGTCCGAAGAGCGAGGTATTGGAACGTGTGAAGGTCGAAGACGGGATTATCCGGGAAAAGGTGATTCTGGAGGTAGAGGAAGACGTGTGGATGCCGTTTTACATTCTGATTCCGCCGAAGGTAAAGGATGTTCCGGTTCCGTGCTTCCTTGCGCCTCCGGGGCATCTTGGCGGAGGAAAGAACAGTGTTGCCGGACGCCGTGAGATTCCGGCGATCCGGGAAGCAATCGAGCGTTTTCATTATGATTACGGGATGCAGCTTGCAAGACTCGGTTACGTCGCGTTCTGTCCGGATAGCCGCGGCTTTGGAGAGCGTCGTGAGGAGGCGCTGCAGAGGGATACCGAAGACGCATTTTTGAATTCTACCTGCTTCCAGCTGGCGCATATGGCAGAGCCGCTTGGTCAGACGGTGGCGGGGATGTGTACCTGGGATCTGATGCGTCTGATCGATTATATCCAGGAGCGGAATGAGTGGCGCTGCGAGCAGGTCGGATGCGCCGGATTTTCCGGAGGCGGCATGCAGACGCTGTGGCTGTCGGCGATGGATGACCGCGTAGGAATCAGCATTATCAGCGGATATCTGTACGGTTCCTCCGACGCGCTGCTTACGCTGAATGGAAACTGCAGCTGCAATTACGTGCCGAAGCTTTGGCTGTATGCCGATATGGGCGATCTGGCAGCGCTTCACGCGCCGAAGCCGATGCTGATACAGACCTGCCGGGAGGATAATCTGAACGGGCCGCGCGGGATTCAGAATGTGCTGGAGCAGATGGATGCGATTCGGGATGCGTATCGGCTGTTCCGTTGGGAGGATCGGCTGGTGCATGATATCAGGCCGGGAGGACACTGCTGGCATCCGGAGTGCCTGGAACCGTTTCTGACCAACGCGCAGAAGGTGTTTGCGTAAGCAGACGCGTACGCCTCAAAAATTCAGGCACCTCCGATAAAAATTCTCTCGCAAATTCAGGCACACGAAATTTCGGGAGCACATAGGGGATTGATAAGCGGAAGGGCGGGAAACTGATATCAGCCAGGTCCAGTTTTTAGAAAGAGGCGGGAACTATGGAACAGACAGGGAAAACAACGAGGCTGCTGCACAGAGGAAAAGAGCTTTTGTGCCGCAGTCGGCTTTTCAGAAGGATTTTTTTATCTTATCTTGCGTTTATACTGGTCTTTCTGGCAGGATACAGCGCAGTAGCGATTATTGATTACAATACCAACAAGCGAAGTGAGCTGGACGCGCAGTATGAGGCAATTGCCAGTCTGCTCGGAACTGTGTTTGATAATGAGATAGTACAGGCGGGATATATGACCGCGTCGATTAATAACTCCAGCGCATTGAAAAACGTTTATACCAAAACAGTGCTTTCCAGCAGCTCGCTGGATTCCTGGCTGTACGAGCAGGCGAAGAGTCAGATGATGTCGATTCAGTCCCAGATGAATAATCTCGCGATTTCGAATCTGCTTCTGGTATTTCACAATTCCAACAGGATCTATACCTCATCATCGGTGATTTCGCTGAAGGATCCTTATACCGGAGGACTGTCCGGCAGCGGACTGACTATGGATACTGTGTCAAATCTGCTGAAAACGGAAAACAGCAACGTACTGATGCAGCGGGAATACCTGATTTTTTATTCGGATTACAGCTATTCCTATAAAGGCGTTTCCAGGGGAACGATTCTTGTTCTGATGAATCCGGAAGGAGTCCGGAAAAAAATCCGGGAACGGATTGGAAATGACAGCATCGGGTTCTGCGTTCTGTCGGACGGAGAGACGATTCTGTCGGACGGAATTGGGGAAGGAATTGCGTATGACTGCGGGTCGTCCATTAACTCTGCAATCAGCTATCGGCTGTATGTTCCGGCGGACGCGTTCAATGTGGAGTTCAGCGGGATGATTTTGACAACGCTGGCAATCGGTCTGATCTGTGGCCTTCTGGCAATCGGTCTTGCATGGTATATTTCATTCCAGCACTATCTGCCGTACGCGCATATTGCAAAGCTGGTAACGCCGGAGCAGGATGTGGTTTCCGCGGATGAGGGAATGATTGTTGACGCGATGAGAAAGCTGATTACGGAAACGGATGAAACGCGGGAAAAGATGCTGGAAATCCGTCCGCACGCGCAGAATGGTGTGCTTCAAAATGTGATTCACGGCAATCTTGATCCGAAGAATCTGAAGATTCTATATCAGGATAATCCGGGTGAGATGCGCTTTTTGTATTTTGCGGTTGCGGTCGTGAATCTGGTGCTTGTACCCGCCGGAGAGGGAAAGGAACCATCAGCAGCGATTATGAACCGGGCGGAGGAGGCAGTCCGGAAGCTTTCGGCTGAAAATTGCCGGTGGTACGAGTATGTCCGGGACAGCCACCATTTGTATGCGATTGTCAGCTTTGATGATAATCCGAAGTGGGAAGAGCTGTTTTACTGTCTGCAGGAGGCGGTTCGGGAAGCGGCGGCAGATCCGGATTGCCGGGTTACGATTGGCGTCAGTCAGATGAAGGAAGACATGGGACAGCTGCAGAAGGCGTGCCGGGAGGCAGAGGAAGCACTGACTTACATGATTACCGGCGGACGCAGTCAGGTTTATTTTTTTGATCCGGGTGTGGATCCGGAGCGGAAGGACTATTATTTCCCGAAGCATGCGGTGCGGACGCTGACACAGCTGCTGCGCAGCCGGGATACAGACGGGATCGACGCGTTCTTTGCGGATCTGCTGGAAACAAATACGAAAAAGCATGAGGTTTCCGCGCGCTCGATGGAGCTGCTGGTTGATGAGCTGCACGCGGCAACCATTTATGTGATGCGCGATCTTAATGAGCGTCAGGAAACGCCGGTCAGTGTAACGCGGGTAACGGGCGCTGCGACGATCGAAGAGATTTTGTCCTATTATCAGAATGTGTATGAGACAATTATCCGGAAGCTGCCTCAGTTTGTGAAAACCGACGAGTCGGTAGAGAACAGCAGGAAGCAAATTTTGGAGTATATTGATATGCATTATTTGGATAAAGATCTGTCGCTGCAGCAGCTGACGGAAAAATTTCACGTAACAGGAAAATTCATTTCGGCGCTGTGCAATACGGCATCCGGAAAGAATTACCTGCAGTACGTGCAGGAAAAGCGGATTTACTATGCAAAGGAGTTGTTGGCGAGCGGAGACTATTCGGTAGAGGAGGTTGCCGACCGGAGCGGATATTCCAATACACTGACATTCCGGCGGAATTTCAAAACAATCACTGGAATGAATCCCAGTGATTTTGTGAAGTGATAGGCAATTCAGATGGCATCGCATTGCGGATGGTTCATTTTTTCCCGGAACCATCCGCTTCTTTTTTTGAATGTTATATCAGAAAAAAGGTGAAAAACCCGGGATATCGTTCAAAATATCCAAAGAAAAATATGAACCTTTACAGATTTTGGAATAAAAGAT
>CAJMMH010000268.1 GCA_905214365.1 uncultured bacterium | reverse complement strand
GGCTTTAAGTGGTTTTCCAAGTTTATTACAGACCCGTATTTCTGGAAGCTGGTAAGAAATACACTGCTGCTTAATATTTACGGATTGCTGTGGGGCTTCCCGATTCCAATTATTCTTGCAATTATGCTGAATGAGGTGCGCCACACCGCTTATAAGAGAGTGATTCAGACGCTCAGCTATCTGCCGCATTTTATTTCTACCGTTGTTGTATGCGGTATGATTGTAAACTTCCTTTCTCTGGACGGAATCATCAATCAGTTCCTTGCATTCCTTGGACAGGATAAGATCCAGTTCCTGATGAAGCCGGAGTGGTTCCGGACAATCTTCACAGCGAGCGGAATCTGGCAGTCCTGCGGGTGGAACTCGATTGTATACCTCGCGGCATTGATGGCGGTTGATCAGCAGTTAGTAGAAGCGGCTGAGATCGACGGAGCAAACCGCTTCCAGCGGATTTTGCATGTTTCACTTCCGTGCATTGCGCCGACGATTTCCATCATGCTGATTATGCAGCTCGGAAAGCTGATGACGCTCGGATATGAAAAGATCCTGCTTCTGTACAATGGTTCGACCTACGAAACGGCAGACGTTATTTCAACCTACGTATACCGCCGCGGTATTCTGAACGCGGACTACAGCTATTCAACGGCAGTTGGTCTTTTCCAGACCTTTGTAAGCCTGATCCTGCTTGTTGCGTCCAATAAGATTTCCAAGAGATTGAGCGAAACGAGCCTGTGGTAAGGAGGAGAGTGAACACAATGGCAAAGAAAAATCATAAACCTGCCAGCATGGGAAGCAAGATTTTTGATGTTGTCAACTACATCATTCTGGCATTTGTGGGATTTATCATGCTGTATCCGATGTGGTACGTTCTGGTTGTATCCATGAGCTCCGCAAAGTATATCAGCCTCGGAGAAGTTACCTTTTTCCCGAAGGGAATCACGTTTGAAGCGTATAAGCGCGTCTTTGACAGCAAAAATATCTGGGTCGGCTACCGCAATACGATTCTTTATACCGTAGTAGGAACGGCAATTAACCTTGCGATGACCGCGCTGTGCGCGTATCCGCTGTCAAGAAAGGATTTCTACGGAAGAAAGACGATGACAGTCCTGATTACGATTACAATGTTTATCAGCGGAGGTCTGATTCCGCTGTACCTGATCATCAACAAGATTCATCTGATGAATACGATGTGGGCGGTTATTCTTCCGAGCGCAATCAGTACATACAACATGATTATCATGCGCACTAGCTTCCAGTCTATTCCGGACGCGCTGGTTGAATCCGCGTATCTGGACGGTGCGAATGATGTCGTGATTTTCTGGAAGATTATTCTTCCGCTTTCCAAGGCGATTATAGCAACCATGGTACTGTTTTATTCTGTATCCCACTGGAACAGCTATTTCCCGGCAATGCTGTATTTAAACAGCAAATCCATGTATCCGGTACAGGTTATCATGCGTGATATCATCATCGGAAGTGATATGTCGGAGGCAGGAGATACCTCCGCGCTGAGTATGGTGAGCACGATCAACTACCGGTACGCAGTTATTATTATCTCCCTGATTCCGATTCTTCTGGTATATCCGTTTATCCAGAAGTATTTCACCAAGGGCGTTATGGTAGGAGCAGTCAAGGGCTGACAAAGTAAATTTATGTGCAGCGGAAACCGGATGCAGATCCGGTCCGGCAGCACAAAAAATATGTGTTCTAGGAATCTTTGGCGGAATGTCAGCCGCACGCAGGCGCGTAAGAGATTCCGGGAATACGTAAATAAGAAGAAGGAGGATTGTGCGGATGGTGTTCCGCACAGAAAGGGAAAATGAGAAAAGAAAACAAAACAACAGCAAACAGAGTTCTGGCGGCGTTGATGGCAGTACCGGTTGTTCTGTCCGGATTTGGAAGCGCAGCGGTATTTGCATCGGAAGCTGAGCATCCGTATTGGGTTTCCGATGAGACAGTAACGTTCTCCTTTATGACGAGTGAGGGCGCGTCCCAGACCATTCCGACCGAGTCTGCATCCAGAGAAGCACTTCTTGACGCGACCAATGTTAAGCTGGACGTACAGACCGCTCCGGCAGCAAGCTACAAGGAGAAAATGAATATTTCTCTTGGAACCAATAACTTTGCGGATATCATTTACCTGGACGGCGGTATGACAACAATTGCGCAGTATGCGAGCGATGGTATTTTTGAGCCGCTGATGCAGTATGTCAATGAGGAAACAATGCCGAACTTTTATAAGAAATGGACGGAGAATCCGGAAATGAAGAAGTATCTGGTAGAGGGCGAGTTGTATGCGTTCCCGGTTATCCAGAAGAATGAAAGCACATCCGGTTTTGCTCCGGTTATCCGTACCGACCTGCTGGAAGAGAATGATATTCCGATTCCGACAACCTTTGACGAGCTGCTCGATGCACTGACCAAGCTGAAGGAAATCTATCCGGACAGCACCCCGTGGATCGGAAGAAAGGGAACTCTGCAGCTTCTGGCAACGTCCTCTTACATGCTCGGCTCCGGCTTTGGCTCCAGAAACAACCCGATGTATTGGGATGCAGATGAAGAAAAGTACATTTTCGGACCGGCAGATGAAAACTTCAAAGAAGTTCTCAGCTATCTGAACCGCGCATATGAGGCAGGTGTTCTGGATCCGGAGTTCGCAACACAGACTCAGGAGACGATGGAAGCAAACCTGCAGAGTGGAAAATCTTTCTTCTATCTGGACAACAGCGGATTTGGTCTGAACTATGAGCAGACCCTGCGCCAGATCGAAGGACAGGAAAACGGAACCTTCATGCCGCTCGGCACGCTGGAAAACAGCCTGGGAGAAAAGAGAGCAGTTGCTTACGCAAGAGATCTGGCAGGCAGATTCTACGGAATCAACGCAGGCTGCGACAACATGGAAGAGATGATCAAGTTCATTGACTTCATGTACTCTGACGAAGGCTTCAATATCTCTAATTATGGTAAAGAAGGATATTCCTATGAGCTCGACGCGGACGGCAATCCGCAGTACATCCAGAACTATCTGGAGCAGTTCAAGGGCGCACAGCCGAGTTCTTACTACGCAGTATTCTCTGATCTTGGTGTTGGCAAGCTGGACTTCACCCTGTGGGCAAGCAACAGCGAAGTTACCAATCAGATCCAGAAAGCACTTGGAGAATTGACGCCGGAAGCAGAAGCATACTATAATGTCCTGGAAGAGGATGAGGGCTATGTAGAGCCGCATATTGATCCGTCCTTCACAACAGAAGAGTCTGAGCAGATTGCAGATATTCTGGCAGACGTAACGACATACCTGGAAACCCAGTACAATGATTTTATCATGGGCGTTAAGGACATCTCCGAGTGGGATGACGTTATCGCAGAATTGGAATCCAGAGATATCCGTACTCTGGAAGATATCTACAATCAGGCAGAAGCGAGAACGGCAGAAGAGTAAGATACAGGAAACAGGTAGGGAGCTGCTGAGCAATCGGCAGCTCCCTGTTTTCCGTATCAGCGGGAACAAAAGAAACAGGGGTGGTGAAAACGATGCAGCTGTTTCAGATTCCGGAACAGAAAAAGATCCGTGTATTGATTGATTCGGATGTAAAAAACGAAGTGGACGATCAATTTGCGATTGTCCATGCGCTGCTGACTGAGTCCTTCGATCTTCGTGGAATTGTGCCGACACATTTCGGTACGGATAAGTCGCCGCACAGCCAGAAGGACAGCGAGGACGAATTGAATCTTCTGCTGCGGAAGATGGGAATGGAACATGCGGTTACTGTTGCGTCCGGCGCAGAGTTTATATATCAGCAGCAGAAGGAAACAGGAATACTGCCTGCAGGCGTCCAGCTAATTATTAATGAAGCAATGAAGGCGAAAGACCGCAGGCTGTATCTGGTATTTATCGGGCCTCTGACAGA
>CAJMMH010000267.1 GCA_905214365.1 uncultured bacterium | reverse complement strand
ATGTGCGGCGTATTTGTGCGCTGCGCGATAAAGACAGAAAATCCGGTCTGAATATGACCGGATTTTCTGCTGTCTGTGCGGAGCGTGAACAGGTTACTGTTCCCGATAGGAATTTTCTGAACTGAAAATTCCGTAAGATAACGTAGTGATTATGGGATTTTGCCGATTCTGCATGCGAGGCGTCGGCAAAATCCGTTGCTGTTTGAACGCAGCGTGAACAGTAACGGGAATCGGAATGTCGCGGAAAAGACATTGCAGTTTTGCAGGCAGAGTGATATAGTAAAATTGTATTTTTGACGGCTGCTACGTGGATTGTGAATATCCGCCTGACCACGATCTGCCGCGGGCGGAAGCTTATGTGCCGGAAAAAACTGCGTCAGGGCGAAGGTGCTTTCGGAATAACAGAGGCACGCGGAGCAGAAATACAGGAGGAGAGAATAACGGGAGGAGAGAATAACGGGAGGATGAGGATTCCATGAATATTATCATCATCGGCTGTGGCAAGGTAGGTACGTCATTGGCTCAGCAGCTGAGCACAGAGGGACACGATATTACTGTCATTGACAGTCAGTCGGATGTGATCGACAAAATTACAAATCTAACAGATGTCAGAGGCATGTGCGGAAATGGAGCCAGCTATTCTACGCTGAAAGAAGCGGGAATTGAGGAATCCGATCTTGTGATTGCCGTAACCGGCGCGGATGAGATCAACCTGCTCTGCTGTCTGTTTGCAAAAAAAGCAGGAAACTGCCAGACGATTGCCCGTGTGCGCAATCCGGTATACCATCGGGAAATCCAGTACATTAAGGAAGAGCTGGGGCTTTCCATGATTATCAATCCGGAGCTTGCATCCGCGCTTGAAATCGCAAGGCTTCTGCGGTTTCCGTCTGCGATTGATATTGATACGTTCGCGCAGGGACGGATCGAACTGCTGCGTTTCCGGATTCCGGAGGGATGCCCGCTCTGCAATCAGCAGATCAAGGATCTGTCGATTCTGTCCCGCTGCGAGGTGCTGATCTGCATCGTTGAGCGGGGAAACCAGATTGTGATTCCGGATGGTCTTGTGGAGCTTCGCGCCAATGATACGATTTCGATTGTGGCGTCATCCGTCAATGCCAGCAGGTTCTTCCATTCGATCAATATTGAGACGAACCAGGTGAAGAATACCATGATTATCGGTGGCGGAAAGATTTCCTATTATCTGGCGTCAAGGCTGTTGGAAATGGGAATCCGCGTCAAGCTGATTGAAAAGGATAAGGATCGCTGCGATGACCTCTGCGAGCTGCTTCCGGCTGCTGCGATTATTCATGGAGACGGAACCGATCAGGAGCTGCTGGAGGAGGAAGGCATCGGAAACGCGGAAGGCTTTGCCGCAATGACCGGCATTGACGAAGAAAATGTTATGCTGTCCCTGTATGCAAGAAGTGTCAGCAACGCGAAGATGATTACCAAGATCAGCAGTACGACCTATGATTCGATTATTAATTCACTGAATATCGGCAGTGTGATCTATCCGCGGTCCATTACGACTGAGTACATCCTTCAGTATGTCCGCGCGATGCAGAATACCATCGGCAGTAACGTTGAGACGCTGTACCGTCTGGTAGATGGAAGGGCGGAGGCACTGGAGTTTATCATCCGGGAGCATGGTCCGGTAACCGATATCCCGCTGCAGGAATTAAAGACACGCGTCAATCTGCTTGTCTGCGCAATCTGCAGAGACGGGCAGATCATCATTCCAAAAGGACAGGACTGCATCCGTGTCGGGGATTCTGTCGTTATCATTACGACAAACTTTGGTCTGAAGGATATTAAAGATATCTTAGAGCGTGTTTGAAAAATCGGGGAGAGAGAAGGATGAATCATAAAATGGTTCGCTATATTCTGGCGAACGTAATGGCAATCGAGGGCGTGCTGCTGCTGCTTCCGGTGCTGACTGCCCTGATTTACAGGGAGCGCTGTATCTGGGCGTTTCTGGCAACCGCTGCAGTCTGCCTGGCGTGCGGGCTTTTGCTTCGGCTCAAAAAGCCGCAGAATACCCGGATTTACGCATCGGAAGGCTATGTCAGCACGGCACTCAGCTGGATTGTACTGAGTCTGTTCGGCGCGGCTCCGCTTTATCTGAGCGGCTGGTATGCCAATCCAATCGACGCGCTGTTTGAAATTGTGTCCGGTTTTACGACAACGGGCGCAACCGTGCTCAGTGACGTGGAGTGTCTGCCGAAGTCGGTGCTGATGTGGCGCGGCTTTTCCCACTGGATCGGCGGTATGGGTGTGCTGGTATTCCTGCTTGCCCTGCTTCCGGTTGCGGGAGCGTCGAGCATGCATCTGATGCGGGCGGAGAGCCCGGGCCCATCGGTCGGAAAGCTTGTTCCGAAGGTCCGCAGCACGGCAAAGATTCTGTATGGAATTTATATTGCGCTGACGATTGTGGAGACAGTGCTTTTGTGGATCGCGGGCGCGTCGCTGTTTGATTCGGTTAACCTGGCGTTTTCCACGGCGGGAACCGGAGGCTTCGGACTCGTCAACAGCAGCGCCGGAGATTATAATACGGCGATTCAGATCATTCTGACCGTCTTTATGATCCTGTTCGGAATCAACTTTAATGTTTACTTTTTCATCTATACCGGTCATCTGAAGGATGCGTTCAAGTGTGAGGAGATGCGGTTTTATCTTGGTATTATTCTGGTGTCCGGAGCAGCGATTACGATTAATATCGCGAGGCTGTACGACACGGTCGGCAGGGCTGCGCTTCACGCCTTTTTCCAGGTTGGTTCGATTATCACAACGACCGGTTTTTCAACGGTGGACTTTGATTTGTGGCCCGGATTTTCCAAGTCGATTCTGGTGATGCTGATGTTTTGCGGAGCCTGCGCGGGAAGCACCGGCGGCGGAATTAAGGTGTCCCGGATTGTGATTATGGTAAAGACAATCGGAAAGGAGCTTGCGTCCATCACCCATCCGCGCAGTGTGCGCAAGGTGCGCATGGAAGGAAAACCGATTGAGCATGAAGTGCTCCGTTCTGTGAATGTCTTTGTGATGGCGTACCTTTGTGTTTTCGCGGTGTCCATCCTTCTGATTTCGCTGGAGGGGCGCGATCTGACGACAAACTTTACTTCGGTGGCGGCAACACTGAACAATGTCGGACCGGGATTAAGCCAGGTCGGACCGACCGAGAATTTCGGCGGATTCAGCAACCTTTCCAAACTGGTATTTATTTTCGATATGCTGGCAGGCCGTCTGGAGCTCTTTCCGCTGCTGATCCTCTGCACGCCGGGATTGTGGAGACGCCGCTGGAGCTGATGGGAATTTGGAGTGTGTTTGAAAGAAGAGGAGGCGAGTGATGGAAGTTTTTGAGTGCATTAAGACAAGAAGAAGTGTAAGACGGTTTGAGGATCGTCCGGTTGACCATGAGGTGATCCGGAAGGCGGTCGATGCTGCGGTATGGGCTCCGTCATGGAAGAATACGCAGACGCCGCGCTATACGGTAACGGACAGCAGAGAGATCATTGATGATATTGCTGCCAATGGCTGCTGCGGATTTGAGTTTAATTCCAAGACGCTGCGCCAGACGCCGGTACTGATTGCAGTATCCTATGTCAAGGGACGCTGCGGATTTGAGCGGGACGGTTCTTACAGCACCGATAAAAAAGAAGGATGGCAGATGTTTGATGCCGGAGTCGCGGCTCAGACCTTTGCGTTAGCAGCGCACGCGGAGGGACTCGGAACGGTTATGCTGGGTATTTATGATCCGGCATATATCAGCAAAAAGCTGGGAATTCCGGAGACAGAGGAGGTAGCTGTTCTGATTGCGGCAGGCTACGAAGCATTTACGCCGGACGCACCGAAGCGCATACCGTGACCAGAACTCAGCCCATGATGAAGCCCCGCAGGGAGCCGTTCAGCTCG
>CAJMMH010000266.1 GCA_905214365.1 uncultured bacterium | reverse complement strand
GGATGGTAACCGGTTCCAATTCTTCTCCTCCATTTTCAGCCGCCAGTCCGATCTGCGGAAATCCCACGGTCAATGTCATCATTGATGCCAGTGCCAGTCCTGCCAATTTCCTTCCCTTCATGTATAAATCCTCCTTTTTGTTCCGTGCCCGGCTTTCTAAACCGTCAGCACATGATTTTTGTTTTTTGCTCTCTATCGTTTCCTGCCCGCGCCGTTTCCGTACGCCTTTCGTGGGCAAATCCAAATATCTGAATTTCATCATCCCTTTACCGCGCCGACCGTCAGTCCCTGTGAAAAATACTTCTGGAAAAACGGGAAGATCAGAAGCATTGGCCCAGCTGCAATGACGCACATGGCGAATTTCAGCGACTCGCTCGGCATATCCGCGCTTCCCATGGACACATTTCCCATTGCCGTCTGCGACAGGTTTTTCAGAAATGCCGCCTCCTCCATCATCCGCTGCAGCAGATATTGCAGGGTATACAGGTTTTCATCCCTGATGTAAATCATAGACGTGGTATAATCGTTCCACTTTCCGACTAGCATCATAAACCCAAGCGAAGCAAATACCGGCGTTGACAGCGGAAGAACAATTTTAAAATAAATGGTCAGCTCCTTTGCTCCGTCAATCCGTGCTGACTCAAACAGCGATTCCGGCAGTCCCTTGAAGAATGTCCGGAATACCATCGTATTCCACGCGCCTCCGGCGATACCCGGAAGAATATAAACCCAGAACTTGTTGCTGATTCCATAATACTTGGCATAAATGATATAGGTTGGAATCATTCCTGCCGAAAACAACATCGTAAAAAAGATGATCACTGTAACCGGCCGCCTGAACCGGAAATTACTTCTTGAAAGCGGATATGCCGCCATTCCGGCGATCACACAGCCGAGAAATGTTCCAAGAAATGCCTGCGCGATTGTTACCAGGTATGCCCGGATCATCCGCACCCCATTGTGGAATGCCGATACATAAGCCGCCGTTGAAAAGTCCTTTGGAATCAGGCTGAAGCCGTTTCCTGCCGTCAGCCAGCTTTCACTGGTCAGCGATGCCGATACCACCAGAAGCAGCGGAATCACGAAGCATGCGCACATCAGAATAAAATATCCATGCAGAATGATTGTAAATACACTGATTTTTCTCTTTTTTTTCATGTTGCGTTCCTTTCCGCGTTTTGCCTGAAATCAAACGCTTCGTCCTCTATCTGATTCTGGAAACCTGTTCTCATCGTAATATCTGTACAAAAGTCAAAACACTGAGTTATCCGGTGAAATTTTGCTTACGATCAGATTGGTTGTGATGACCAGAATCATACCGACCACCGACTGTACCAACCCGACGCTTGCGCCCATCGCGTAGGTTCCATTTTTCAGAGCACGATATACGTAGGTATTCAGAATATCCGTTGTTTCGTAAAGAATCGTTGAGTTTCTCGGTATGATGTAAAACAGATCGAAGTTTCCCTTGATCAGACTTCCCGCTCCTAGAATCGTGAAGATGCATACAAGCGGAACCAAATGCGGAATGGAAATATAACGCATCCGCTGGAACCGGTTCGCGCCATCGATTTCTGCTGCTTCATACAAAGAAGTATCGACGCCCATCAGGGAAGCAAAATACATCATGGAACCCATTCCGATTCCCTTCCAGATATTGACAATCGTTAAAATCAGCGGCCAGTATCCGGCATTCATATATACATCCACCGGATCTTTTCCCAATGCCCTCAATACTTGATTCATCAGCCCTGATTTCGGACTCAGCACCGCGTAAGCGACATATCCAACGATTACCATTGACATAAAGTTTGGAAATGTGATGATGGTCTGATATGCCTTCAGTGCCTTCCGGCTCCGGATTTCAAACAGCAGCAATGCAATAATCACATTCGTTACCGGTCCGATTATCATAAACCAGGCACCATACGCAACCGTGTTTCTCAGAACCCTGCCCATAGATGTGGACGATACAATCCATTTGAAATTACTCAGTCCCGCCCAGTCGCTTCCGAGGATTCCTTGGCTGAATTTATAATTCTTGAACGGAATCGTAATCGCTGCCGCCATTGGTACATACTGAAACAGAATATAGGCGATCAGAGCAGGCAAACACAGAAGCAGAAGCTCCCAACTGGCACGGTCTTTCCAGATACTTTTCCGTTTGATCGGCTTTGCTTTTTCCTTCCGGTTCTTCATAACTTTCCCCCTTTTCTACCTCATGTACTCTCAGAACCTTTTTGTACTTGACTCTGAAAGAAGATTTTCTTGCCCGTTGTGTTCAAATTTTTAAAGTGTACGTACTGCGTACACTAATGAAATTTTCTTTCGTTCTGATAAGCCTATTATACGAAGTTTTTCCCTTCAGCTCAACCGACTCAGAGGACACAGCGGGAGACTCAGAGGACAAGTGTGAAGAAACAAAACCACATCCGGAAACCATCCCTGTCAGAAGCAAAGAAACAGCGCAGAAGCCTGGTTTGCATCCCAGAATCCTGCGCCTCATCCTCACTTATTTCCTTTTCTGTCATCAGTTTCGTTTCATGACATCTGTTTCCCTGAAATGAACGGTTACGCACAGCCCTCCCTCTTTTGAATGGCTAAGCGACAATCCACAGTCCTCGCCGAATACCAGCTTCAATCGCTGATCGACATTGCGCATGCCGATATGGCGGCTCTGGATCACAGCGGAATCATGAAGCCTTTCCTGCAGCTGTGCCAGCTCTTCTTCATCAACGCCTTCCCCGTTGTCAATGACATACAGGTAAGTTTCTTTCCCTTTCTTCTCTCCACGGAGCCAGATCTTTCCGCCGCTCCGCTTATGCGCCAGTCCATGCTGTACCGCATTTTCAATCAATGGCTGCAATGTCAGCTTAACAATCCGCTCTTTTCCAAGCTCATCCGGAATCTCCTGCTGCAGACTGACTCTCCCGTGGAACCGGAACTCAACTAACTTCACATACAGCTTAACATGCTCCAGCTCCTCGCTCAGCGGAACCAGATACGTCTCATTGGAAAGGCTGATTCGCATCAGCTGTCCCAGCGTATAAATCATATCTGTCACCGGATTATCGCCGTTCATCAGGAGCGCGCTGGCATTAGCAATCGCTTCCAATGTATTAAACAGGAAATGCGGATTAATTTGCGTCTGAAGCGCACAGATCTGCGCATTATGCAGACTGATCATTCGCTCCTGAATCTGCGCATTTAAATCATCCTTTTCCTTTTTAGCCAGCAGGATACTTCTCTGAATCGCTTCAATTTCATCCATATGCTCCTTGCGGTCCCAGTCGGTCAGCATGGACACATCAGAAAGCACGCGGATTGTCCGCTTAATCGGCCTGTACACCCACACGGCAAGCAGACTTGCAAGCATCAGACAGATTAGTACGGTAATCCCCATGATTTCCCGGATCCGCAGATCCTCCGCCCGGTTCTGCGCTTCAAAATCGGCAATCGATGACAGATAAAAGCACCGAAATCCATCCTCCGCGTCCTTCCCAGAAACAACATAGTTCTCTCCCAGGATCGTTCCGACTTCTGTAAAACTCCCATCCGGAGAACATAACGCTTTCAGCTTTTCCAGATCCTCCGCTTCCTGAAACAGCCGGTATTCGTCACTGTAAATCAGAGATTCCATCTGCTGATCAAAAATCAGCAGCCGCGGCGCGGACTCCGACTTGCGGTAACCCCCGCTTCCAATATAATCTCCCAGCTTTTCTACATCCAGATTCACAGCGATCATACCAACGCTGCTTCCTTTTCCGGCACTGATCGGATAAGTAACCGTAAGAAGATACGGATACTTTCCATTTTTCTGATGCGACTTCAGCTGATTCCGTTTTGTCATCTCTCTGGAAAACGTATCTAACGCCTCCCGGTCCCGGAAATTTCCGAACGAACTGACTCCCGCTTCC
>CAJMMH010000265.1 GCA_905214365.1 uncultured bacterium | reverse complement strand
CAAGTGCGACGGCAAACGAATTGCAACTTTATTTTATGAGCCAAGTACACGAACTCGACTGAGTTTTGAAGCTGCCATGATGAATCTCGGCGGCACTGTCCTTGGCTTTTCTTCTGCCGATTCTTCGTCCGCTTCCAAAGGCGAAACAGTAGCCGATACCATTCGTGTTGTTTCCTGCTACGCAGATATCTGTGCAATGCGTCATCCAAAGGAAGGTGCCCCGAAGGTTGCGTCTCTTTATTCCCGGATTCCGGTAATCAATGCCGGAGACGGCGGTCATCAGCATCCGACGCAGACCCTTGCCGATCTGTACACGATCCGTTCCCTGAAAGGACGTCTTGACGATATCACCATCGGCTTCTGCGGCGATCTGAAGTTCGGCCGGACGGTTCATTCCCTGATTGAGTCCCTGGCCCGCTGTCATAATGTCCATTTTGTTCTGATTTCTCCGCCTGAGCTGAAGGTTCCGAGCTATATCCGCGATGAAGTGCTCAACGGATTTACTTATGAAGAAGTAACAAGTCTGGACGATGCGCTTCCGAATCTTGATGTCCTGTATATGACCCGTGTTCAGAAAGAGCGTTTCTTCAATGAAGAAGAGTATATCCGTATGAAGGACTGCTATATCCTGAACAAGGAAAAACTGACTCAGGCCAAGGATGATATGCTGATCCTTCATCCGCTTCCAAGAGTAAATGAAATTTCCGTTGACGTTGATTCCGATCCCAGAGCTGTTTATTTCAAGCAGGTACAGAATGCTGTTTACATCCGTATGGCACTGATTCTGACCCTTCTTGATCTCGCCTGAACAGCCGCCGGCCGGGACTTTCATCACGTACTCCCGCTATCCCGCTGCCCCTGAATTGATAAGGCAATACAGGTGTGCCAGCGGTGCCGGATGTACGTCATCGCAAAAAGGAGATTATTAATTATTATGTTAAATATCAGTGGAATGAAAAATGGAGTTGTCCTGGATCATATTCAGGCCGGGAAGTCCATGGAAATCTACAAGTATCTTGGTCTTGACAAGCTTGACTGTCAGGTTGCTATCATCAAAAACGCTCCCAGCAAAAAAATGGGGCGCAAGGATATTATCAAAATTGAATCCGGATGCGACGTGCTCAATCTGGATGCGCTCGGTTATATTGATCACCGAATCACCGTTAATATCATCGAGAATGATAAGATTGTTGAAAAGAAGATGCTGACGCTTCCAAAGAAGATCACCGGTGTTATTCACTGTAAAAATCCGCGGTGCATTACCAGTATCGAGCGCGGCCTTCCAGATGTTTTTGTTCTTACCAATCCGGAGAAAAAGGTTTACCGCTGCATCTACTGCGACGAGCAGCGCTAATAAGGCGTGCGGATTGCGGGAATGATTTTTCAAACACGCTCTAATTTTTCAAGCACGATCTAATCTGTCGATAAAGATAAGCCCCCTGTTTCCATGAAAACAAGGGGCTTATCTTTTGTCCAGACGAAAATCCGCAATCCGCCTGGATGTTTTTACTCTGAATAAACTCTCTTTACAGATCAGAACGTTAATGTTTCGGTCTTTGGTGCCTCTGCCGGTACAACCTCTCTGGCATATAGCACCGGACCTTCTTCTCCGTATACAGAGTTTTCTTCCCACTTCAGAACAGCGGTTACGCGTACCCACTGTCTGCGCTTGATCGTCTTTACACCGTCATAGACACAGATAAATCCAAGAAAACGGATATCATTTTCGCAGCAGGTCATTATATTGCGGCCCGGCACAAACATATTTTCCGGGAACTCCTTGGACTTCATTGCCATAGCCTTGAAGCGGATGACTTTCCCTTTGTAGTTCTCCGGATGCTCCTGCACATCAATATACCAGATGCCGTAATCTTCGTCTCCCAGCTCAATTTCATCCTTTGTAATATCGTATGGAAGAATTACCGGCGGCTCAATAACCTCGCCATTCTTGTCCTCAAACATGACATCCGCATTGCGGTTTACCGCCTTTAGAGAACGGTTGAACGACTCAACCGGCGTATTTTCATCGCAGCGGTTAAAAATCACCATATCTGAATATGTCAGCAGCTCCATTGCCAGGGATTTAATATTGTTGAGATACAGCTGGAACGTGCTTCCATCCAGAACTGTAATGGTCTGATACAGCTCCCAGGAAAACGGAAGATCAATCGAACTGATCTCCTTCGGTGACCACATCCCGTTATACTCAATGATAACGCGGTCCGGTCTGTACTTCTTTCCCATTTCCCGGAAAAAGCTGCGGTTCAGCTGCTCCTTCTCTTCTACCGTCTCCACAACACAATTATACTTTTTCAGGAAGGGGGCGCTGAACTCTTCCTCGCCCTCTTCGCACAGAACAAGCAGTGTCTTGGATCCGTCATTAAAATAATCCTGCTGAAGGGTAAACCGGATAAAAGAAGTTTTTCCGCCTTCCAGGAATCCAGTAATCACATACACCGGAATATCATTCATGTTAAAAACCTCCAGACCGAATGATTACAGACCAAACAACTCTGCAATCGCATCCTCTCTCAGCTTTGAGCCGATTACGCACAGCCGTCCGGTATAATCCGGCGCTCCTTCCCTGATCTCGTACTCGCCCGGTACCAAGTCAAAATACATCCAGGTGCCGTCCGTTGCCGGAACCATACCCTTTGCACGGAGAATCATACCGTACTCATCAGTCTCGGACAGCTTCTTCAGGATACTTTCAAGTACAGCATGCTCGTACTTCTTCGGTGTCTCTTTACCCCAACTGGTAAATACTTCATCTGCATGATGGTGATGATGGTGACCGCAGCTGCACTCGCCGTCGTGATCATGATGATGCTCATGCTCGTCCTCATCATGGTCGTGATGATGGTGCTCATGCTCCTCTTCATCATGGTCGTGATGGCAACTGCACTCATCGTCATGGTCATGATCATGATGATGCTCATGCTCATCTTCATCATGGTCGTGATGGCAGCCGCACTCATCATCATGGTCGTGGTGATGCTCATGATCGTGATGATGCTCATGATCGTGATGATGTTCGTGTTCATGCTCTTCCTCTTCTCTCTCGTGAGCAGCAAGAGCTTCCTTGAGCAGTTCCTCTGTCAGAGACTGACCCTGCTCCATAACAGCAAGAATCTGTGCGCCGGACAGTTCATCCCACGGAGTCGTGATTACCTTTGCCTTTACATTCTTCTCCTGAATCAGGCTTACCGCAGTCTGCAGCTTATCCTCATCCATTCCCTGCGTCCGGCTCAGAATGATGGTATTTGCACTCTCAATCTGATTGTTATAGAATTCGCCGAAGTTCTTCATATACATCCGGCACTTATTTGCATCCGCTACAGTTACGAAATTATTCAGCTGAATGTCGATCTCATCCGATGTCTTTGCAACGGCAGCAATAACATCTGACAGCTTTCCAACACCGGACGGCTCGATGATGATACGATCCGGATTGTAGGTAGTAACAACCTGCTTCAATGCCTTTCCAAAGTCACCGACCAATGAACAGCAAATGCATCCGGAATTCATCTCTGTAATCTGAATACCGGCATCCTTCAGGAACCCGCCATCAATACCGATTTCACCGAACTCATTCTCAATCAGGACAATCTTCTGACCGGCAAATGCCTCTTTTAACAGTTTTTTTATTAATGTGGTTTTTCCAGCTCCAAGGAAACCAGAAATAATATCTATTTTTGTCATAATTGCTCCTTTCATGCAGTTCGATTAGCCGACAGTCTCTTTGGCTGCCAGAATCGTAAACTCAACTGCACCCTATACAGTAGCACATTTTTCTGCGTTTTGCAATCCCATTTTCAGTTTTTTCTCCCTATAGAGTACATGTAAACGGTTATTGTTCACGATAGGAATTTTCTGAACTGAAAATTCCGTAAGATAACGTAGCGGTTGTGGGATTTT
>CAJMMH010000264.1 GCA_905214365.1 uncultured bacterium | reverse complement strand
GGGGACTTGCTTGTATCAGGAGGGGTACAAGCCCCTCCTGATAAACTGCGAAGCATCGGCAAAATCCGTTACTGTTTGAGCGCAGCGTGAACAGTAATCAAATTCGGGTGATTGACGATGGTGCGGGCGGAGTTTATAATAGAAGCATCATTTCGGCAGCAGACAGGATTTCACATGCCAAAAAACACGCCGTTATGGGATCGCTGTATCAGATTGACTTTGACGCAATCCGCCAGATCAACATGCCCGGACTAATTCTCGGTCCGTGGGGAAAAGATTTTCACAAGATGACGGAGCGCGTGAACATCCGGAGCCTGACAAGGGAATATCCGTGTGTATTAGAGGCCGTCAGCCGGAAGGTCTGGGGCATATAATCAAATTGGAGGGATAGAGAATATGAAAACGATTTATTTTGATTGCGGAATGGGCGCGGCAGGAGATATGCTGACAGCAGCACTGTATGAGCTGCTGCCCGATGATGCTGTAAAAGCAGCGTTTCTGGAGAAAATGAATACACTGGGGATCCCAGGCGTAAAGGTTGGCTGCGAGACCGTCTCCCGCTGCGGAATCTGCGGTACACATATGACGGTAACTGTCAACGGAGAGGAAGAAGAGTCCCAGGATGCTGAAGTCATGGCGGAGCATGTACATGAATATGAGACACATGTGCATTGCCATGAGGCTCATGATCACGACCATGAGCATGGAGAGCACGACCACGGCGACGAGCATGCACATGATCATGTACACAGCCACGATCATGACCATACGGATCATGCACACAGCCACGATCACGACCATACGGATCATGTACACAGCCATGATCATGATCATGCGGATCATGCACACAGCCATGACCATGATCATACGCATCATCATCACAGCAGTATGCATGAGATCGGACATATTGTAGAGGCGCTTCCGGTATCCGATAAGGTGAAGACGGATATTCTGGCAGTGTATGAGCTGATTGCGGAAGCGGAAGGTCATGCGCACGGTATGCCGGTATCCCAGATCCATTTCCACGAGGTTGGAACGATGGACGCGGTTGCGGATATTACGGCAGTCTGCCTGCTGATGGAGGAGCTTGCGCCGGAGCAGGTAGTGGTGTCGCCGGTCTGCGTCGGAACCGGCAAGGTTCGCTGCGCGCATGGTATTCTTCCAGTTCCTGCGCCGGCAACGGCAGATATTCTTCGCGGCGTTCCGGTTTACGGAGGATCGATACGGGCAGAGCTCTGCACACCGACCGGAGCAGCGCTGTTAAAGCATTTTGCGTCAGCATTTGGCCCGCTGCCGTTAATGACGGTTGAGCGGATCGGCTACGGAATGGGAAAGAAGGAATTTGAAGCGGCCAATACGCTCCGCGCGATGTACGGGGATGCCGACTAAAATATAATAGGCTCTCGCAAACTCAGGCGCAGCGAGGTTTTGGGAGCCTGTTAAACATTTCAGGAAGATTGGAGGTTTACAATATGAAGATTCAGAATCCGGTGATCCGTGGATTTTATCCGGATCCGAGTATCTGCAGGGCAAACGGAAAATATTATCTGGCGGCAAGTTCCTTTCAGTATATGCCGGGCGTGCCGGTATTGGAGAGCGAAGATCTGGTCAACTGGAAAACAGTTGGCTATTGCCTGACAAGAGAGGATCAGGTTGGCCTGCATGGTGTTCCAAGTTCGGGCGGCGTGTTTGCTCCGACGATTCGTTTCCACAACGGAAGGTTTTATATGGTAACAAACCAGAATACATCCGGGAAGAATTTTTATGTGTATACGGATGATATTACCGGGGAATGGTCGGATTCGATTTATGTTGATCAGGGTGGTATTGATCCATCGCTGCTGTTTGACGGAGACAAGGTATATTTCACAAGCAATGGAACCGGTCCGGACGGGAAGGGTTGTATTTATCAGTGCGAAATTGATATTGAGACAGGAAAGAAATTGACGGACAGTTTTCCGGTCTGGAGCGGAAATGGCGGACGGTTTCTGGAGTCGCCGCATTTGTATCATATCGGAGACTGGTATTATCTGATGGCCGCGGAAGGCGGCACGGAATACGGACATATGATTACCTATGCCCGCTCAAAGAGTCCGTTCGGCCCGTTTGAAGGGTATCCGCATAATCCGGTGCTGACAAACCGCAACCTCGGCGGAAACGAAAATCCGATCCAGGGAATCGGTCATGGCGATCTGGTATCGGACGGAAACGGAAATTACTGGCTGGTCTGCCTGGGCTTCCGTCAGATCGGCGAGTGGCAGCCGTTCCATCATCTGGGCCGCGAGGTATTTCTGACTTCGGTTGCCTGGGGCGATGATGGGTGGTTTACTGCGGGAACCGATGGAACGGTAACCGAGTGGGAAGAAGTAACGCTGCCGAAGGAGACAGAGCAGAAGAAAAGCAGCTGGTCGGTATCATTTGCGGATATGGAAGCACTGGAAAAGCGTTGGTGCCGCCTGAGAGACTACGAGGACAGCAATTATCAGATCGAAGAGCACCGCGTATCTCTGAAGGGAACGCCGGTTACGCTGGAAGAGGTGTCTTCCCCAACCTTTCTCGGTATCCGTCAGGCGGAGTTTGATACATCGCTGACCGTCATGGTATCCGGAGACGCGCAGGAAGCAGGAATTACTTTTTATATGGACGAGTCTGAGCATTATGATCTGGCTCTGCTGAACCGGAACGGTGTGCGGATGGCGGTTCTGCGGTTAAAGGTCGGAGATGTGCAGGCAGTAACAGGTCAGGCTGTGCTGCCGCAGGATCAGACAAGCGTGGTTTTGCAGGTAGAATCAGAACCGGAATGGTATCACTTTTCCATTCTGGACCGGGATGGAAACCGTGTCAGCCTTGGAAAGGCAAGAACCAAGTATCTGTCGTCGGAGGTAGCAGGCGGATTTACTGGAGTGGTGATGGGTCTGTACGCGATTGACGAAAATGGAAGCTGGGCGCATTTCGATGGGCTTGTATGGGAGCAGAGAGACTGGAGTTTTTTCAAACGCGTTCTGGAATAACGACAGGAGAACCTAATGGAAAAAGTTTTATTATTTGAGACGGAGGATGACCAGATTGCCGCGGATCTTGCGGCCAATATGAGAATCCGTCTGGAAAGGATACCGAAGGAGCAGTACGGTCAGCTGCTTCATCATCTGGTAAAAGGGACGTTGGACATGTCAGTGCCTCCGTATGGAGGAGAGCCGCTTGGCGGAAGTATGGTTGTGTTCTGCGACCTGACGGAAAAGCATCTTGACCGTTTTCTGTTCGGGCTGCGGACGCGCGGAGCGGCGATCCGCCATAAAGCCGTTCTGACAAAAACAAACCGTGGATGGACGCCGCTGGTTTTGTACCGTGAATTGGAGAGGGAGCGGGCAGCATACGAAGCATCGGCAAAACAGAAGGGATAAATGGTATTATGATTCAGTTACTGACATCGGATCAGTTTGATTCTATATTTTCGATTATGGAAAAAAGCTTTCCAAAGGATGAGTACCGGACCTATGAGGGCCAGAAGGCGTTATTTGAGGAACCGGCCTACCGGATTTACGGCCAGGTGGATGAGAAAAGCGGAAAACTGAACGGTTTTTTGTCCGCATGGGAGTTTGAGCCGGTTGTATTTTTTGAGCATTTTGCAATTAATCCAGAGCTGAGAAATGGAGGAATCGGAGGAGCCATGCTCCGGGAGATCGTCGGTTCACTGAAAAAACAGGCGTGTCTGGAGGTTGAACTGCCTGATAATGAGCTGGCTTCCCGCCGGATCGGTTTTTATCAGAGAAATGGCTTTTATCTTAATTCATATTCGTATGTGCAGCCGGCAATGGCGGCGGGACGCAATCCGATTCCGTTGAAAATTATGACAACAAAGCGGCAGATCGGCCAATCGGAATTTGAGCAGATCCGGGATCTGCTATACCGGAGAGTTTACAAGG
>CAJMMH010000263.1 GCA_905214365.1 uncultured bacterium | reverse complement strand
ACTGCTTATTGCTCTTCGCAATTGAAGCAGGGGACTTCCTTGATTTGTTAAAAAACGCTGCCTTTTATTTTTTCTTTTTTCCGCCGGAATGCTGAATTATAAAAATCAGAACGCACAAGAAGACTGCTACCAGAATGATTCCGGCAATGATTCCAATCTGCGCGCTGCTGCTCCCCTGAATCCAGCTTACAAATATCTCCGGAGAAAAACTCTGGAAGAAATTGCCGGATCCTCCGTTTTCTTCCCGGTCAAAGGAAGGAACTGAAACAACCGCCGCTTCGCTCTCCTGCGCGGACGTTGTTTCCTGACCTGCTGCTTCCTTTGTTCCTTCCGTCTCTGCAGTACTTTTCTCTATATCCGTTTCCGGCTCAGTCAATGTCTCTTTTACAGTCGACTCTTCGGATACTTCCACGGACATAGACTCTGTTTCCGCAGTCTCTTCGGTTGACATTTCCGGCGCTTCTGAAGTCAGATACTCTGTTTTTACATAAGCCGTCATTCCCTGATAATCAACTCTGCACCAGTCTGCCTGATAGCCGGTCAAACGGATGGACGCTCCGGCATGCAGCACATCCAGTGCCTCGGCCGATGTGGACGCGCCTGCGCGGATCATTACATCCGAAACTGCCCATACAGTCTCATCCCGTTCCTCATACGTATAACTGCCTGAAACTCCTTCCTCCAGATGATGCAGCATATAATCGAGAAGCGTCGAATACGCCTTCATATGATCGTACACTCTGGTTCCAAATGTCTGTGTATAAAAATCCAGATTTTCAAACGCCTGGACATGCATCATCTTTCCGTCCGGAACCGCCGGATTGGACGTCTGGTAAAAGTTAGTATACGGGCCGCCGTTCCAGTTGGACGCTTCAAAGTAAACGTACGGAATGCCCGCACGGTCAAAGCCCTGATGATCGCTCGCCGTATTTTTCACCGGAACCGGATATGCCGGATTCACATCCGGATGATACGACATTGCCAGACCAAGATTCTGCGCCGCCTGCAGCGTCTGCTCAACTGCCCAGGTACGGATCGGCGTCCCCGCGTCATCAAGACCGCCGCCATACAGGTACATGTTATCGCCAGCGCCGATCGTGTCCAGATTATACATACAGGCTATCCGCGCCCGTTCCTCGGTACTCAGATTATCTACATAATACTGGCTGCCATAGCATCCTGGCTCTTCCGCAGAGAACAGAACAAACCGAACGGTATACGGCAGCGTGGAATCGGATGCCAGCCGCTTTGCCGTCTCCAGCAAAAGTCCTGTTCCGGTCGCGTTGTCATCCGTCCCGTTCGTCAGGACAGAATCATAATGTGCCCCCACCAGAATTACCCGGTCGCTTGCGCCGCTCTTGGAAAAAATAATGTTTTCTCCATTAATTATCACCCCGTTTCCTAAATCAATGGAAAACGGCTGCTCCGCATACTGATATCCCATCCCTGCGACTTCCTGCTTCAGCCATGCGGCAGCGGCATCCAGATTCGGATACGCAACGGCCCGATTCGGATACGTGCTTTGCAGATACTGCATATAGGCATATGCGTCATCCCCATACGCCTCTGCCGCAGATACAACGTACCCGGTACTGACAGACAGCAGCGCGGCACACAATAAAACTGCGGTCAGAAACAATGTTCTGATTTTCTTCATGATAAACACCTCCATTATTTTACAACCCCTTTTCGCCGGCTGCGGCTTTATCTGCAAACATCCGGCTGTGTCAATATGACAGACTCCCGATACGCCTATTATAACCGGAATCCAAATTTTCGGCAAGTCCCCCAGCCGCCGGCAAAATCCTGCCGTTTCAGAACTCAACGGCGGTTCATGCACAGCAGGCAACGCAAAAACCGGCAGGATCTCTCCCGCCGGTTTTTACTCTTCTTTTCTTTATCAATACTGTCTTTTGTTATTCTTTCTCTGCGGCCTCTACAACCTTTCTCTGTACATCAGCCGGTGCCTGCTCATAACGGGCAAATTCATAGGAGAAGTCACCCATGCCGCCGGTCATCGCACGCAGCGTTGTGCCGTATCCGAACATCTCTGCCATCGGAACGTCTGCGGTTACGGTCTGCTTTCCGCCCGGAATATGATCCATACCGAGAACACGACCGCGGCGCTTGTTCAGATCGCCCATTACGTCACCGACAATTTCATTCGGTACGGTAACCGATACAGTCACAATCGGCTCTAAGAGAACCGGATTCGCCTCTGCGAATCCCTTCTTGTATGCCAGAATAGTCGCCATCTTAAACGCGATTTCAGAAGAATCAACCGGATGATAGGAACCGTCTACCAGAGTCGCCTTCAGGCCGACCACCGGATATCCGGCAAGCGTACCCTTCTGTACGCACTCCTGGATTCCCTTTTCAACTGCCGGGAAGTAGTTCTTCGGAACAGCACCTCCGACTACACGCTCCTCAAATACATACGGCGTTTCCAGATCACCGGACGGCTCAAACTCAATATGAACATCTCCGTACTGGCCGCTTCCTCCGGACTGCTTTTTATGCTTGCCCTGTACACGCACCTTTTTGCGGATTGTCTCGCGGTACGCAACCTTCGGCGTCTCAAGAACCATTTCTACCTTATAACGGTTCAGCATTCTCGCTGCTGCTACATCAAGCTGCTGATCACCGATGCCGTAGATCAGAGTCTGGTGATTTTCCGCGTCATTGACCGTCTTTAAGGTCAGATCCTCTTCCATCATACGAGACAGCGCGCCGTTGATCTTATCCTCATCGGACTTTTCCTTTGCGCGGTATGCCTTGTATGTATACGGCTTGCTGATATCAGCCGGTGCATAGAACAGCGTCGCTCCCTTAACAGCAATCGTATCTCCGGTCGAAATATTATCAATCTTAGTCAGTGCGCCGAGATCTCCTGCGTGAAGTTCCGGAACCTCGATCGCCTCTTTGCCGCGCATCACATAAATCTTTGCCGCGCGCGCTTCCTGCTCCTTATTGACATTGTATACGGTATCTCCTGCCTTCAGGACACCGGTAACAACCTTAATCAGCGAATATTTGCCGATGAACGGGTCGACCATCGTCTTGAATACCTTCGATGAGAAATGCTTTGTCTCGTCATACTTAACGATAACCATCTCACCGGTCGTAGACTCTTTACCCTGTACGGTCCGGTACAACGGTGACGGGAAATACTTCTTAATTGCCATCAGAAGCATCGACATACCCTGCGCGTTCACACCGGAACCAACCAGAACCGGAACGACCTGATTATCCATAACATGCTCTCTTAACGCAGTGGAAATCTCTTCATATGTAAACTCCTCGCCGGAGAAATAGCGCTCCATAAACTCTTCGCTTGTTTCGGCAACCGCCTCGATCAGAGAGTCGCGGCTGATCGTCAGATGCTTATCCATGTAATCCGGAATCTCGCACTCTTCATACTCACTGGTGCTTCCGACGAAACGACGGCCCTTCATCTTTACAACATTGACAAAACCGACGAACTTTTCATTTTCACGAATCGGCACATGGAACGGAGCGACTTTACGTCCATACAGATCATTCAGCTCCATAACGATCTTACGGAAGCTAGCCTGATCATCGTCCATATTGGTTACGAAGAACATACGCGGAAGATTGTACTTTTCACACAAATCCCAGGCTTTCTTTGTTCCGACCTCAACGCCTGACTTTCCGTTGATAACAATAATCGCTGCGCCTGCCGCACTGCACGCTTCCTCTGCTTCTCCGACAAAATCGAAATATCCGGGCGTATCTAAAAGATTGATCTTGATTCCGTCATACTCAACCGGCACAACACTGGTCGAAATAGAGAAATGACGCTTCTGCTCTTCCTTATCAAAATCACTGATCGTCGTTCCATCGGATACTTTTCCGAGCCGCTTTGTCACGCCTGTCACATAGGCCATGGCTTCTACCATTGTTGTTTTTCCG
>CAJMMH010000262.1 GCA_905214365.1 uncultured bacterium | reverse complement strand
ATTTTGCCGATTCTGCATGCGAAGCATCGGCAAAATCCGTTACTGTTTGAGCGTAACATGAACAGTAACGGAACAGTAACACGTAACGACTGCAAAGCCGGAGAAATCATTGACTTTCTCCGGCTGTTTTTCTATAATAACGGATAGAATACGTTCGGGACTGCAATGCATGCCGCACAGACTGACAGAGCGTGCAGGCCGGATGTTAAGAATGACTGGGAACGGGAGGAATTTATACATGAAAGAGTATTGTTTTGGAATTGACGTCGGAGGAACGACCGTGAAACTCGGACTGTTCCGTACAGATGGAACTCTGCTGAAAAAGTGGGAAATTAAGACAAGAACCGAGGAAAAGGGAAAGTACATTCTGGATGATATTGCTGATTCCGTAAAGGGAACCATGCAGGCAGAGAAGATTACGGCCGATCAGGTAAAAGGAGCCGGAATCGGCGTGCCGGGACCGACAAGAGCGGATGGATATGTAGAGGTTTGTGTCAATCTTGGCTGGGATCATATTAATCCGGCAAAGGAGCTTTCTGAAAAGCTGGGAATCCCGGTAAAGGCCGGAAATGACGCGAATGTCGCGGCACTCGGCGAGATGTGGAAGGGCGGCGGCGAAGGCTACCAGGATGTTGTACTCCTGACGCTTGGAACCGGTGTCGGCGGCGGAGTGGTTCTCGGCGGCCGTATGGTTGCGGGCAATCGCGGACTCGGCGGCGAGCTTGGACATATCACAGTCAACATGGATGAGACAGATGCCTGCAACTGCGGCAATCATGGCTGCCTGGAGCAGTATGCATCGGCAACCGGTGTTGTGCGCGTGACAAAGAAGCTGCTGGCGCAGAGCAATACTCCTTCCGTGCTGCGCGGAAACGAGAATTTGAGCGCAAAAGCAGTATTTGACGCGGCAAAGGAAGGAGACGCGCTGGCGCTGGAGGCAGTCGAAGTGCTTGGACGATATCTGGGACTGATCATCAGCTCCGTGGCGCTGACTGTTGATCCGGATATTTTTGTTATTGGCGGCGGTGTATCACGCGCGGGAAGCATTTTGACAGATGTGATCACAAAGTATTATCATCGGTTTACGGCGCTGACGCAGTACAAAGTGCCGGTTGTGCTTGCGAAGCTTGGCAACGATGCCGGAATTTATGGTTCGGCGCGCATGGCGCTTGATGACTAACTGGCGGCGGACTCTGGCATGGCAGGTGTACGGAGTCCGCCGGTTTTATGCCTGTCGGAAACGGATTTGCGCCGCAGAGGTATGCTCAGAATTTGCGGTCAGGGAACAGAAATTGGCGTGCAGGATCGCGGGCTGGCGGCAAAATACAGGAAAAAGGAAATAAAATGATGAAAAAGAAACACGGATGGAAAAAGATTCTTGCGTATTACAGGCCATATGCCGGAATGTTCTGGGCGGATATGCTGTTTGCGCTTGTCGGAGCAGGGGTAACGCTGGTTTTGCCGTTGATTGTGCGGTATATTACAGGAACAGTTATCAAGGAAGAACCGGAGCAGGCATTGCACCAGATTTTGATGCTTGCCGCGCTGATGCTTGTTTTGGTGGCGGTTGAGTTTGTCTGCAATTACTTTATTGCAACAGTCGGTCATAATATGGGCGCGAAAATGGAAACCAATATGCGTTCCGAGATTTTTGACCATTATCAGAAGCTCTCATTCAGTTTTTATGATGATCAGAAGGTCGGACAGCTGATGTCCCGTGTAACCAATGATTTGTTTGAAATCAGCGAGTTGTTTCATCACGGGCCGGAGGATGTTGTTATTTCAATCATCAAGTTTGTCGGCACATTTCTGATTCTGCTTGGTATTCACAAGGGACTGGCGCTGTCGGCGGTTGCGGTGCTTCCGTTTATGCTGCTGTTCGCTTATGTCTGCAACGGGATGCTTCAGCGTGCGTTTTTCCGTAACCGTGTCCGGATCGCCGAGATCAACGCGCAGTTAGAGGACAGCCTGTCCGGTGTACGCGTGGTAAAAAGCTTTGGAAATGAAGCAATTGAAAAAGACAAGTTTGAAGAGGGAAATAAAGCGTTTCTGGAGAGTAAACGCAAGTCCTATCATGTGATGGGAATTTATAACTCAGGCATGGGCGCGTTTACGACAGTCATCAACATTGTTGTAATCGTAGCCGGGGCGATTTTCCTGACAAAGGGAAGTCTTGCGGTGGAGGATCTGATCACGTTTGTCATGTATATCGGAAACTTCACTGATCCGATCAAGCGTCTGGTAAGCTTTACCGAGCAGTTCCAGAACGGAGCGTCCGGTTACCGACGTTTCTGCGAGATCATGGACGTAGAGCCGGATATCGCGGATGCGCCAGGAGCGAAGGATGCGGGTGTTCTCGAAGGTGAGATTGCATTTGAAAATGTTTCTTTGCATTATAAGGATGCGAGCGCCAATGTGCTGCAGAATCTGAATCTGGATATCCGGGCAGGTGAGTATGTGGCATTAGTCGGTTCGTCCGGAGCCGGAAAAACAACGATGTGCAGTCTGATTCCGCGTTTTTACGATGTAACCGGCGGCGATATCCGGATTGACGGAAAGGATATTCGCAGTATGACGCTCCATAGTCTGCGCCGGAATATCGGAATTGTGCAGCAGGATGTGTATCTGTTTGCGGGGACAGTAAAAGATAACATCCGTTACGGAAAGCCGGACGCGACCGACGAGGAAATCATTGCGGCGGCGAGAAATGCCAATGCGCATGAATTTATCATGCAGCTGCCGGACGGCTACAATACCGATATCGGTCAGCGCGGTGTCAAGCTTTCAGGCGGCCAGAAGCAGCGGCTTTCGCTTGCGCGTGTATTTTTGAAGAATCCGCCGATCCTGATTTTTGACGAGGCAACTTCCGCATTGGACAACGAAAGCGAAAAGGTTGTTCAGGATTCGCTTGAGCGTCTGGCAAAGAACCGGACAACGTTAGTAATCGCACATCGTCTGACAACAATCCGCAACGCAGCAAGAATCCTTGTGCTGACGGAAAACGGAATTGCCGAAGAAGGAACGCATGAGGAGCTGATGGCAAAGAACGGGATTTACGCAGGGTTGTATGCGGTCGGCTATGGGACGGCACAGAGCTGATTTGACCAGTGCAAAACTGCTGGTCTGCGCTGTTTTGCACTGTGTGAACAGCGTTACAGTTCATGGTAGGAATTTTCAGAACTGAAAATTCCGTAAGATAACGTAGCGGTAGTGGGATTTTGCCGATTCTGCATGCGAAGCATCGGCAAAATCCGTTACTGTTCGAGCGTAGCGTGAACAGTAACTGAACAGTAATGTAATTGTATCTGTAGATGAAATAATACTGGATTTTTTTATTAGAATATGTTAGGATGATGCTAGAGCGCGTAGCAATCCGGTATCGAAACGGGAACTGGCTGCTGCATGCTCCGGTGTACCGGATTATCAGGAAAGAAGGGAATAAGATGAGTCAGGCAAAGGTTGACAAGTACAAAAATTATAAGAAGAACCGCCGCGAAAACATCAAAAAGGAAAAGCGCAAGGCGCTTGCCGGAAAGATTGCGGCGTGGGCAGTTGTTGTACTGATTATTGCCGGTGTCGGAACTGCGGGAGGAGTCAGCGCGTACAACAGCTATCAGGCGAAGCTTGCGGCACTGCCGACCTATGGATCAACCAGCTTCATTCTGAGCGACTATGTTGGGATTCAGGCACAGGAGGATGCTGCAGATCAGGAAGAGACAGGATCAGAAGCAGAGTCTGAGGCACAGACTGAGGAGGATGCTTCCGCGGAAGAGACAACAGAAGCAGAGACTGGTTCACAGGCAGAGTCTGCATCCGCAGAGGAAACAGTGAGCGAAACAAAGTAAAGCAGCCGACCGGCGTAGGGTTCCTGCCGGCGGTGTACCGGGAGGCCTGCGCGTGCAGACCTCTTTTTATGTTGCAGATGTGAATGTTACTGTACATTTTCGGACAAAAGAGGAGC
>CAJMMH010000261.1 GCA_905214365.1 uncultured bacterium | reverse complement strand
TAGAAGCGTCAGTTTCTTAGAAGCCCATTACCTTTAGGTGATGGGTAGTTCACAAATTCTTCTTGACAAACATTTCCTTCGCGTGTATAATGCCTATAAATTCACTAGGTATAGTGGTTTTAGTGAGCGAGACACCAGAAACCAGTTCGCTCACAGAAGGGGGATTGTCATACATGAAACGAATTGATTACATGCGATGTTGCCGCTGTTTATCCCACACTGAATTTACAATCCGCGCTGCCGCATGTATGTGCTGATCCGGCAGAAATAGAAAACAGCTTCTGGCATAGCTGTCAGCAACGATCTGTACAGACCCGGAAGTCACGGCAAACGATCCGGACTTCTCTCCGGACTTTTCATCAAAAGGAGATTAAACTATGAAAGTATATGAAACCATTACCGATCTGATTGGAAATACCCCTCTGTTAAAGCTGAATAACTACACTTCCAAGCGCGAACTTGGCGCAACCGTTCTTGCCAAGCTGGAATATTTTAACCCGGCCGGAAGCGTCAAAGACAGAATTGCTCTTGCTATGCTGAACGACGCGGAAGCAAAGGGACAGCTTCATCCGGACTCTGTTATCATCGAGCCGACCAGCGGAAATACCGGTATCGGCCTTGCTGCTGTTGCCGCTTCCAGAGGCTACCGTATGATCCTGACGATGCCTGATACCATGAGCGTAGAGCGCCGCAACCTGCTGAAGGCTTACGGTGCGGAAATCGTATTGACAGAAGGCGCAAAGGGCATGAAGGGCGCGATTGCAAAGGCACAGGAGCTCGCGGAGCAGACGCCGCACAGCTTTATCCCCGGCCAGTTCTCCAATCCGGCAAACCCGGCCGCTCACCGCGCGACAACCGGTCCGGAAATCTGGAACGATACCGACGGAAAGGTTGATATCTTCGTTGCCGGTGTCGGCACAGGCGGCACACTGACCGGCGTTGGCGAGTATCTGAAGTCCCAGAATCCGGACGTGAAGGTCGTTGCGGTTGAGCCTGCTACTTCCCCGGTTCTTTCCAAGGGCGTTGCCGGTCCCCACAAGATCCAGGGAATCGGCGCTGGTTTTGTTCCGGATACCCTGAACACCAAGATCTATGACGAGATTATCCCGGTCGAAAATGAAGACGCGTTCGCGACTGGCCGCCAGCTGGCAAGAGAAGAGGGACTTCTGGTCGGCATTTCCTCCGGAGCCGCTGTCTTTGCTGCTTTCCAGCTTGCCAAGCGTCCGGAAAACAAGGGAAAGACCATCGTAGTCCTGCTTCCGGATACCGGTGACCGTTACCTCTCTACTCCGATGTTTACGGAATAAACCAGCTATCGTCTGATCCTCTGGCTGATATTCACGTTTCTGATCTTACACGATAAATACCCATCCATTCCGGACGGATATTTAGGGCTCCATATGCCGAAAGGCGCTGAAGAATCAAAATTAATGACTCTTCAGCGCCTTTTCTTTTTCTTTTCACGTTTAATCCTCAATACTCACTTCACTCACAAATATGTTTTCCCATAGAGCACAAAACAGGACGGTACCGTTTCCAGTACCGCCCTGCGATAATAATCTCAGACAAATATTTTTTATGTAATAATCCGGCTTATGCCTTCTTCTTGCTCTTACCAAACAGAGTACGGCATCCTTCAACAGCCAGCTCAATTGCAAGAACAACTAACAGCGCACCAATGACTGCACGAACACCGTTCCATACATCCATCTGCCATCCCTCCGGCTTGCCGATCGGAAGGTTTGCAATGATTGTCTGAATCAGGGAAACGATGGTTACAACCAGCATAAATGCCATCGGGAGGATAAGCATCTTGTTGTTCTTTCCAACTTTGCCAAGCCATGCAGCAACAGCCAGAAGACCAAGAGCTGCAAGCAGCTGGTTAGCAGCGCCGAACAATGCCCAAACCTTTGCGTATCCGGTCATACCAAGCGCAATACCAAGTACAACAGTAATCAGGGTTGCTACATAAGGATTGGTCAGAACCTTCTTGAATCCGGTTGCATCCTTATAGGTCTGTCCCGGCTCCAGCCAGAACTCCTGGAACATATATCTTGCAAGACGGGTTGCGGTATCCAGGGAAGTCAGGCAGAATGCAGATACTGCCAGAATCAGCAGAGAGTAGATTACGTTCTCAGCACCTGCCAGGAACGGAATCTTTGCGCACATACGGGAAATACCAGTTGCGAATACAGCAGTCGGAGTGGTGATTCCGCCTGGAACGTACTCAGACCAGATGTAGCCAACTGCACACAGAGAAATCAGTGCCAGAGCACACTCAATCAGCATACCGCCGTAAGCGATCGGCTGAGCGTCCTTCTCGTTATCCAGCTGCTTGGAGGTTGTACCGGAAGCAACCAGAGAATGGAAACCGGAAATTGCGCCGCAGGCGATGGTTACGAACAGTGCCGGGAACATGGTTCCAAGAGATACGCCGGAACCAACGGTAGCGTTGTCAACAAAACCGGTAAATGCCGGAATATCCAGTGTCGGATGAGCGCCAAAGATACCTATTACGGCAACGATCATCATACCGTACAGCAGGAAGGAGCTCAGGTAATCTCTCGGCTGAAGCAGAATCCATACCGGAGTTACGGACGCAATTGCGATATAGATACCAACGATGACCATCCATGTATCGCCGTTCAGGTAAATCGGATGCCAGTTCAGGCCGATTGCCATGCAGGCAACGATAACAGCAACACCGATGATAGTTGCTACACCAACCGGCGCATTCTTTCTGTATACAAGGAAACCAAATGCAATTGCTACAACGATAAACAGAATGGAAATCATTGCAGTAGACGCATTTGCAGCACTTGCAGCCTTATCCAGTACGCCATCAACATAGGTAGCCTTAAAAGTGTTTGCTACAATCGAGGCAAACGCAGCTACAACCAGGATCAGGGTCAGATAAGAAAAGATGATGAACAGTCTTTTTGCGCGGGTACCGATTGAAGCTGCGATAACCTCACCGATGGACTGTCCCTTGTTTCTCAGAGACGCAAACAGAGCACCGAAGTCATGAGTAGCTCCGAAGAAGATTCCTCCAATCAGAACCCACAGCATAACCGGAATCCATCCGAATACAGCAGCCTGAATCGGGCCGTTGATCGGGCCTGCGCCCGCGATGGATGAGAAATGATGTCCCATCAGGACAGGTGCCTTGGCCGGAACATAGTCCTGACCATCTTCGAACTCGTGAGCCGGCGTTTCACCCTTGGCCTCGCCAACTCCCCACTGCTTTGCCAGCCAGCCGCCATAGAAGATATAGCCGCAGACCAGAATTGCAATTCCAACTACAAGAATTACAACAGCATTCATTTTTTATTCCCTCCTTTTTTGACAGAGAGAAATGTCTGTTTCAGCGGACGTCCTGCGCGGTTTGTGTACGCTTTCTGTTCTGTTTCGTCCCACGCCGCAACGCGGTAATCCGCCCATCCGTGAATGGAGAACAGGTAATCCTTGTGACAGCGGGTTTTCGCAATCAGCTTTTGTACCTCCTGGTCTACGGAATCCGCCAGGAAAAGAAGCGTTATGTAGGTATACATATGATCTTTTTCCGGCTTTACCCGTGAAAGCCCTTCTTCCAGAATCACCCGGCTGTAGGTTCCGTACGTTTCCGGATCCAGTCGTTCTGTTCTCACAAAAAAGACGTACTCATGGGCTTCTGCCGCCCACAGCTGCGCTTTTCTGACCAGAACATACTTCTCGGAGCGGGAATGAAATGCCGCCTCAGCCGCAACGGAAAGATCCGCATAGGACGTATCACGGACAATATCGAAGTAATCGCTGTATGATCGCAGCAATCGTTCAAAATATTCGTCTGATGTAAGTTCCATAATTACCTCCCAAATGCGGATCCTGACATTCTCTGTCTGGTATTGAAAAAATTTCTCAGTCATTGTACCAGAAAAAATAGATCAAGGTAACATACAAATTTAACCAATTCTTAACGAATTTTATTCTT
>CAJMMH010000260.1 GCA_905214365.1 uncultured bacterium | reverse complement strand
TTTTACTTCCTTTTCTTTCTTTTTCGCGTCCTGTTTTGCAGACTTCTGATTCCTGGCCGCTTTGCGAACTGCCTTATTGTATTTACTTACGATTGATTTTGCATCACGAATACATTGATTGGTGATGGCAGACGGCAGATCTGCGGCGACATCTGCTGTCGTGTATTTGCTGATAGACGTACCGTTCACCGCAACAGATACGAGACGATTTACCGTCTTAATATATTCCGTCATCGTTGCGGCAATATGCGTCTTTTGCTCTTTTGTCATGTATAGTTTTACGGTTTCTGATAATTGCATAAATATCTCCTATACATACTTCTGGTTTTCAATGTATTGTTTGATTACCGCAAGCGGTGCGCCGCCTACTGTGCTCACAAAATAGCTGTTTGTCCAAAGGCTCGGAAGTCTTGATTTCAGCCACGGGAACTCGGATCTTAACACTTTGGATGAATAGCCCTTTATCTGTTTCACGGCTTTATGGATTCCAAACTGTGGATCTACTTCCATGAGCAGGTGAACATGATCCGGCATGATTTCCATTTCAATGATTTCAACGTTGAGTGAGTCGCATGTTTCCTGAATCAACTCCTTTAAGCGAACGTCCACACCGTTAATTAAAACAGAACGTCGATATTTTGGACACCATACCACATGATACTTGCAAGAATAAGTTACATTATGGTTTGATTTATATTCCATACACATATTATACAACTATTGGCTATCTATTGCAACTACAAATTAAACGATAAACAGCAGCCGCCTTATATCCCCATAGCTAAAGCAAGGGGCTTTACGGCGATATTTGGTAAAACAGGAAGATGGGAAAACAAGAAATAGGCGAGGGGGAGAGTTCCTTTGCCTGTTTTTCTATGCCAAATTGCGGCGCATAGACAGTGAAAAAGAAAAAATTACGAATTTCTTAAATTCGTTGCGAAATATCTTCGGATAACTTATAATATTTTTATGGGCTGTTTTGTGCGTGTCGGAAGAAATCAAGCCGGCACGCGGCGGAAGTCTGCCGCAGCTGGAGAATCCTGCAGCCGGAATCATCCCGCAAATTCAGACATAACGGGATTTTTGGAGCGCATGGATGCAAAAAGAGAGGAATGAAGTTATTATATGAAGGAAATTCAATTAAAAGACGCCTGTCAGATCCGAATTATCGGCCGTACAGGCAAGAGCCGCAATCCGGCGGTGCTGTACTGGACCGGAAGCCGTATGGTTCTCCGGGCAACCGGAAGCGAACTGTGGGTAAAGCTGACAGCGTCATATCATACATTTGAGCCGTGGATCAATCTTCTGATCAACGGCGTATCGGTCAGCCGCCGGATGGTGATGCCGGGAACCGGTTGGATCTGCCTGTTCCGTGGTATGGATCCACAGAAGGAAAAAACGGTTGAGCTCGTAAAAGAAACGCAGGCAATGAGCCAGGAGCCGGATCAGCTGCTTGCAGTCTGGGCGATCCGGACAGATGGAGAGCTTCTGGATGTGCCGGAAAAGAAATACCGCCTGGAGTTTATCGGAGACAGCATCACGTCCGGCGAGGGCGGGATCGGAAGCACGCAGGAAACTGAGTGGATCAGCATGTGGTTTTCCGCTGTGGACAACTATGCGTGCATGACCGCGCAGGCACTTGACGCGGAGTACCATGTCGTCTCACAGAGCGGATGGGGAGTCCTCTGCGGCTGGAACAACGATCCGCACGGCAATATCCCGTCCTGCTACGATCAGGTATGCGGCGTCCAGGCACAGGAAGAGGCAAAACAGCCGTGGGATTTTTCGTCCTGGCAGCCCGATGCGGTAATCATTAATCTTGGCACCAACGATGGCGGCGCGTTTCATTCTCCAGCCTATACCGACCCGAAAACCGGCGAGACGTTCTGTCAGCGCTGTCTGGAGGACGGAAGCATGAACCCGGCAGACCGGGAGCGCTTTGAGCAGGCGGTCATCCGGTTCCTGTATCAGATCCGGCGGCACAACCCGGCGGCAAAGCTGGTATGGGCGTATGGGATGATTGATACCTTTATGGAGGAGGCTATTCTGGACGCGCTTGACCGCTGCAAAAAGGAAAGCGGCGATCTGGAGGTGTCGTATCTGCGGCTTCCGGCAGTCACCCCGGAAACGGTCGGGGCGAGAAGTCATCCCGGCCATATGGCGCATCGGCAGGCAGCCAACGCGCTGACAGAGTATCTGAGAACGATGTTATAAGCGAGGTACTTCCGGAATCTCTTATATACCTGACTTTGCGGCTGATTTTCCGCCGGAGATGTTTGAATATCATCAACGTACGCGCCGCGTACGCCTCAAAAATTCAGGCACCTCCGACAAAAAATCCTCTCGCAAATTCAGGTACAACGAGATTCCGAGAGTACATAATGACGGAACGGAGGAAAACCTATGGATAAGAAAAAAAGAGAACTGTGGCAGGAGGACGACGCGATCCGCCAGGCCGCAGAGCAGAGAATAGAAGAAACGAATCGTCGTGTATCTGGTCAGGAAGAGCGGACACGCCGCCGCGCGAAACGGGAAGAGGAGGAAATCTGGACGCCGGAAGAAGGATACCGGCCGGTGCGCCGGACAGAACGCGGCGAAGCAGACAGAAATGCAAAGACGCGAAGAGCGCCGCAGAACCGGCGTCCACAGAGCGCGTATCAGAACGCGGAAAGATATGATGACGCATATGAAGAAAACCAGAATCGGCAGGCGCGTCGGGAGCAGCAGCGCCGCAGAGCAGCGGCGAAGAAGCGCGAACAGCAGAAGCGGTATTTTATGCTGGGAGGTATCGGTGTTCTTGCCGCGATTGTGGTCGGGGTCTGCATCGGCGTCAGTCAGTGCGGTTCCGGAAAGGCGAGTCCGGCAGGTACAGTTCCGGAGCGGCTTGACGGAACTGCAGAAGTGTCTGTGCCGGAGACAATGACCAATGCGGAGACACAGGAAGAGACAGAGACCGGAACCGAGCTTGTGGTTCCGCCGCTGACAGAGGAAGAAACAACAGCGGGTTCGGAAAACGGAGCCGATGAAAATGGACAGCAGGGAGACGGAAACGGGGCAGAAATGCCGGAAGGCGGAGAAACTGTTTATACAACAACAGTTGTAAATGTACGTTCCATTCCTGATACAACCGGGGAAATTCTCGGTAAGCTGGAAGCGGGAAACGCGATTGTGCGTACAGCCGACGAAAATGGCTGGAGTACAATCGATTATAACGGAACAACCGCGTATGTATCGTCTGAATTTTTAACGACAACGGTTCAGGAATCCCAGACATCGGCATCCGGAACCGCGGCCTCTTCCATGTCGATGTATCCGGTGCATGAAGGGCAGTGGGATCTGGCATCGCTTGACAACACACCGGTTTACTATGGAAACGATGATTCCCAGCGTCAGGACAACATGGTTCCCTCCGACTGGGCGTTTTATGAGAAAAAATGGGGGCAGTTTAACGTAGACTGGATTCAGGATATCAATCAGAATGTCATTTACCTGACCATGGATGATGGCTTTGGCAATGATGAGACAATCCAGGTTCTCGATACGCTGAAAGAACGCAATATGAAGATTGTATTCTTCATCACCAAGCGCTTCCTGGATGACCGTCCGGAATTGGTACAGCGTATGATTGACGAGGGACATACAATCGGCAACCATACCTGCAATCATAAAAACATGCCGTCTCTTGGCATTGAAGAGGAGACCGCGGAGATCATGGATCTGCAGAATGCTATGATCGAGCAGTTCGGCTACGAAATGAAGCTGTTCCGTTTCCCGCAGGGAATCTTCAGCGATCAGTCCCTCGGACTGGTTGAAAATCTTGGCTTTAAGACTGTATTCTGGTCTTATGCATACAATGACTATTCGGATGAGCAGCCGGATGTTGCGGAATCTCTGGACCGTGCACTCCGCTATCTGCATCCGGGTGCTGTTTACCTGCTGCACGCAAGCTCCAGCACAAACGCGGCCTTCCTCGGTGACTTTATTGACGGG
>CAJMMH010000259.1 GCA_905214365.1 uncultured bacterium | reverse complement strand
GACGTACAATGTAGATGTCGCAAGCGACCGCCGCAGGCGCGAGAATGTGTCAAGGCACATTCTTTGTTCTTTTCAGGACTGTTCCTGTGAGACAAAATCCCATCAAAAAGGAACCTGTTGACCAATAATATCTTATGTGTTTCCGGAACCGGATCTGAGAACCGGCTTGCGAATATCCGCTTGATGGGAATCCGGAAGCGCGCTCTTAGAAAGCAGAGGAATGAACATGCAGGAAAAACACAAGTTATCGGATAATCTTGCAGCACTGAAGGAGAAGATTGAAAGCGGACTGGAGGCGATGTCCAGTTCCAAGGAACTGTACGAATTCAGAAGCTCTTACCTGGAAGGAAAAAAGAGTAAAATCAGCGAACTGATGAAGGAAATGAAAAATCTGGCGCCGGAAGAGCGTGCCGGATACGGAAAATCTGTCAATGAGCTGAAGGAATGGGCAATTGACCGGTTCTCCAAGATGGAAGACCGGATGAAGCAGCTTGAACTGCAGCGCCGTTATGAGGCAGAGAAGATTGACCTGACGATGCCGGCAGATGAGAGCGGAACCGGAAATCTTCATCCGGTTACGCTGGTGCGCAATCAGCTGATTGATATTTTTGCCGGAATGGGCTTTGAAATTTATGAAGGAAGAGAGATTGAGACGGATTACTACAACTTTACCGCGCTGAATACGCCGAAGGATCATCCGGCGCGCGATATGCAGGATACGTTCTATCTTTCTCCGGAGTTTTTGCTGCGTACACAGACGTCTGCAGGTCAGATTCATGTCATGGAAAACAAAAAGCCGCCGATCAAGATTCTGTCTCCCGGAAAGGTATTCCGTTCAGACGATGACGCGACGCATTCTCCGATGTTTACCCAGATGGAAGGTCTGGTTGTGGATAAGGGAATTACGCTGTGCGACTTAAAGGGTATGCTGGATCTGTTTGTACAGAAGGTATACGGTGAGGGAACGACAACCCGTCTGCGTCCGTCCTATTTCCCGTTCACGGAGCCGTCAGTTGAGGTTGACTGCAGCTGCTTTGAGTGCGGCGGCAAGGGATGCAGTCTGTGTAAGGGAACAGGTTGGATTGAGATTCTTGGAGCCGGTGTGGTAAATAAAAAAGTCCTGGAGAACTGCGGAATTGATTCCGAGGAATACAGCGGCTTTGCGTTCGGTATCGGTCTGGAACGTACTGCAATGCTGAAGTATGGAATCAATAACATCAAGATGCTGTTCGGATCGGATCTGCGTGTTCTGAAACAGATCAACGAGAAATAAGAAAGGACGGAAAATAGATATGTTAGTACCTTTAAGCTGGCTGAAAGAATATGTAGATATCGATGTAACGCCGGAAGAGCTGGAAAAAAAGCTGTTCAACGGCGGATTTGAGGTAGAAGAGCGCTATGAGGTCGGCCGCGATATCAGCGGTGTGGTTGTCGGCAGGGTAGAAACCTGCGAGCCGATTCCGGAAACTCATCTGCATGTCTGCCAGGTCAATGCCGGTCAGTACGGCACTATGCAGATCTGCTGCGGTGCGGACAATGTAAGAGCGGGCGGAAAGTATCCGGTTGCGCTTCCGGGAGCAACGGTTTATGCAACCGCAAAGGATCACAAAACCGTGGAAGGCGTTATGACAATCAAAAAGGGCAAGCTGCGCGGCTATGAGTCCTGTGGTATGCTTTGCTCCGGCACAGAGCTTGGCCTGACGGAGGATCTGTATCCGGGCGCGGGTGTCAACGGTCTGCTGGAGTTTGCCGAAGATACGGAAATCGGCGCGGATGTCAAGGCGTTGACTGGTCTTGACGACTGGATTTTTGATATTTCCCTGACAGCGAACCGTCCGGACTGCCAGAGCATTCTTGGAATTGCCAGAGAGGTTGCGGCAATGCTGGAAAAGGATCTGAAGATGCCGGCGACAGACTATACGGAAACGGAAGTAAAAAAGGATGGATTCCATGTAACGGTAGAGGCTCCGGATATTTGTCCGCGTTACAGCGCACATTACGTATATGATGTAAAAATTGGGGAGTCCCCGGCGTGGATGAAGCGCCGCCTGGCTCTGATTGGAATCGGTTCGATTTCAAATATTGTTGATATTACAAATTATGTGCTGAAGGAGATCGGCCAGCCGATGCACGCGTTTGACTGTGAATATCTCGAGGGCAATGAGATCTGTGTCAGAAGAGCGCATGACGGCGAGAAGATTGTAACCCTGGATGAGCAGGAGTACACGATGACTCCGGCAAATCTGGTAATTTGCGATGGTGTTAAGCCGGTAGCGCTTGCCGGCGTTATGGGCGGTCTGAACTCTGAAATCCGCGATACAACTGCCAGCGTAATGTTTGAGTCAGCGAAGTTTGCAAGAGACAATGTCAGAAAGACTGCGAGAGCGCTTGGCAAGGCATCCGATTCCAGCGCAAGATATGAGAAGGGCGTAGACGAGTATTCGACGGTTCTCGGTATGAAGCGAGCGCTGCATCTGATCGAAGAGCTAGGCTGCGGAAAAGTATCTTCTACCCATGTGGATATCAATACCGGCAACAGCATTGAGCCGACGCCGATGCAGGTAAGCATTCGCAAGGTAAACGGCGTTCTTGGTATCGAGGTTCCGGCGGATGAGATTCTGCGCATTATGAAGGATCTGAACTTCAATCCGTCGATTGACGGCGATACGCTGACGCTCCAGGTTCCGGCATACCGTGAGGACATGCTTCCGGAGGGAGAGAACGATGTAGAGCGTTATCCGGATGTTGCGGAGGAGATTATTCGTATGTACGGTTATGATCATGTGAAGTCCACCTTTATGCCGACCGCGCAGGTAACAGCAGGCGGATACAGCAAGGTACAGAAGGGTGAGCTGGCGCTGAAGCGTACGATGTGTACGATGGGCGCGTATGAGTGCGTTCATTATTCCTTCTTCTCCCCGTCTGACCTGGATCTGCTGAAGTTTCCGGCAGACGCAAAGGAGCGCAACGCAATCCGTATTATGAATCCGATCAATCTGGATCTGTCGCTGATGAGAACAACGCTTGCGGCTTCGATGCTCAATGCGATTTCCCGCAATGAAAAGCAGGGAATTCTTGATGGCCGTCTGTTTGAGGTTGCGCGCATCTTTATTCCGAAGGAGCTGCCGTTAGTGGAGTATCCGGATGAGAGACAGACGCTGTGCGTTGGAATTTTCGGCGCAAAGGAGTCCTTCTATACGATGAAGGGAATCGCAAACGGAATTGCGGACAGCATGGATATTAAGTTCTCCTATGAGCCGGTACAGAAGCCGTTCCTGCATCCGTATCAGGCTGTGAAGGTATTCTGCGGCGAACAGGAGATTGGCTATTTCGGAAAGGTTGCGTATGATATCCAGGACAAGCTGAATATGCGTACCTGCGCGTATGTGATGGAGCTGGATCTGGAGACCTTGTCCCAGTGGTATGGAAAAAAGCGCGTATTTACTCCGATTTCCAAGTTCCAGGAGGAAAAGCGTGACCTGGCGTTTGTTGTTGATCATGATGTTACCTGCGGACAGATTGAAGAGTGCATTCGTAAGACCAACAAGTACGTGAAAGAAATCCGTCTGTTTGATGTGTACGAAGGCGGACAGATTCCGGCCGGAAAGAAGAGTATGGCATATACAGTAACGTTTGCGCCGAAGGATGAGGCATTCGACTATGAGCGGGTACAGAAATTTGTAGACAAGATCTGTGCGGAACTGAAGAAAGAACTGAACGTTGAGCTGAGAGCCTGATAGATAAAACTGCGCGTTGAGAGCGCGGCCGGTCCGGGATTTTGATGGGCAGCCGGGATTGATACGCTGATGCAATCAGATACAGGCAAAGCGGGGCATTCTGTTTTTGCTGCGGACTGGAGCGTGTTTGAAAAGGGCTTTTTCAAACACTCTCTGGGAGATGGATCGCGGCAAGGGCGGGATGCTTTTGCAGTCTGTAGGAAAACGAAAAATGTACTCTCGGAATCTCTTATGCACCCGGCTTTGCGGCTGATTTTCCGCCGGAG
>CAJMMH010000258.1 GCA_905214365.1 uncultured bacterium | reverse complement strand
AGGAGAAGAATTGGACCCGGTTACCATCCAGCTTTGGCTCGGCGGCCCCGGCAAGCAGAAGGATTCCGATAAGGTATGGGAAGCATTCAATGAAAAGCTTCAGGAATATGTACCGAATACAACTGTAGAAATCACCTGCATGACAACATCTGAGTACAAGGAAAAATTCAATCAGATGCTTGCGTCCGGAGAAGGCGTTGATCTGGCATGGGTGGCAAGCTGGGTAACTGGCTCCATGTCTGATAACATTCAGGATGGAAACTTTATGCCGCTGGATGATCTGGTCAATGAATACGGGCAGGGAATCAAAGATACTTTGGGTGATGAAATCCTGGATATGCACCGTTCCCCGGTTGACGATCAGCTGTATTATCTGATCAGCTGGCAGGGACTGTACAGCAATGTACGCGCATTCAAAATTCCGACAGAACTGGCAGAGCTGGCAGGCGATACCTGGCTGGAGGATACGCAGAAGGTGGTAACAAAGTGGTGGAATGATTATTCTTCCACGGATGATTTCCAGGCAGTATTTGACCAGCTGGACAAGTATTTCGCGGCACTGCAGGAAAATGACAAGCTGTATGCCGGAATGAATGTCGGAATCTTTTATGACTGGGCATATGCGGACCGCTATTCCTCCGAAAACAGTCTGCAGCTGAACAATGTCGGCGTGATGCATAAGGACAACAGTTTCCAGGTTGTCGATATGATCCAGAGCGATTATTATCGTGTATTTGCGCAGAATACCGCAGATTTCTACAAGAAGGGTTATATCCGTTCCGATATCGCGTCTCTGGAAAAGGGAACGCTCGGTTTTGTCAAGAATGGAGAGTATACGCCGAATACGACTGTTATCGATGTACACAATGCGCTGACTCCGGATACCGCGGAAATCTACAGCGCGCAGACCGGTGTTGATATTTCTCTGGTACAGATTGAGGATGAAGGCTACATGAGCAAGGGCGATGCCAGTGCGGTTGCGATTCCGTACTGCGCGGATGAGCCAGAGCGCGCAATGATGGTTCTGAACGCACTGTACACAGAGCCGGAGCTGTATCAACTGCTGATTTATGGTATTGAGGGCGAGCATTATACTGATAACGGTGATGGAACCATCACAACGCCTTATGGATCTCAGGGCAATTCCGAAGCAGATTACGGTCTGTGGAAGTGGACTATCGGAACCTGCAAAAACTCTCTGGTAACGCAGGCAGATGTTGCCGGTTACTATGACGAGCTGATTGAGCAGGAGAAGGACGCAATTGTCAGCCCGTTCCTGAACTTTGTATTTGATAAGAGCAATGTTGAGGATATCATTGCGTCTCTGAAGGCGATTGATGATGAGTATGGAGAGATGATCCGTAAGGGCTACACCGGTGACAACTGGGAAGCAACGCTTGACAAGTGGATTGAAGAGCGCAAGGCAGCAGGCGTGGATACGCTGATTGAAGAGCTGCAGAGCCAGATCGACGCGTATGTTGCAGAGAACAACATCACATCCTGGTAATAAATAAAAAAGGTTCTGCCGGGAATGGGCGGTCTGATCCTGCGCAGGCAGGAGGAATGCAGGCGGCAGAAACCAGATTGACAAGGGCGTGGCTGAAAATGGCGGAAGCAGGTTTTCGGACACGCCTTTGCCTTGCCGGAATGCCGTTTCAGACACGCTCTAGAGAGATGGCGAAAGGATAGAGGATGAATCAGTATACAGTATATGCAAATAAAACAGAACTGCAGATCCGGACAGCTTCGGTCAATCCGGCTCCGTACCATCGGGTGCAGCGGATGGAGTATGTGCAATTTATGTTGAGAGAACCGGTTGTTCTGCATATAAAATCGGAAACACTGGTGACAGAAGCTGTGATCCGGCCGCTCAGCTTAGGGATGAAAGCAGAGTTGAAGAATGGCGAAATTCAGATCCGGATTGAGCAGCCCGTGAAATTTTCACTGGAAATCAACGGACAGATGCTTGGAAATCTGTTGGTGCTTGCGGAAGAGGATCGGTACGCGGCATTTGATCCGTACGGGGCGCATGTCCGGTACTTCCCGGCAGGTGTACAGGAAGCGGACATTATCACGGTAAAGGAAGATCATACCATTCTGTATTTGGAGGAAGGCGCGTACATTCATGGAAAAATCAATCTGGATCACTGCAGCGATGTAATGGTTTGCGGTTACGGGGCAATCAGCATGGAGCGGTATCCGTATGAGATGCGCCCGACGCATAACCGTACGGTTGATATCCGGTTCTGCACCAAAGTAACGGTTCGTGATATTACGATTTTGGATACGAACGACTGGAGCCTGAGGGTGCTTGGAAGCGAAGATGTCCATATCGACAATGTGAAGATTATCGGATTTCGCGGCAATTCAGATGGTGTGGATGTATGCGGCTCCAGACGGGTGCTGGTGGAAAATGTATTTACCAGAGTATGGGATGATTCGCTTGTGGTGAAAGGGCTGGATACCGGAGACGCGGAAGACATCACGTTCCGGAACTGCATTTTGTGGAATGACTTTGCGCGGCCGATGGAGATCGGCGTAGAGCTTCGCGCGGATCATGTGCGCCGGATCTGTTATGAAAATATTGATATTCTGCATTCGCCGACCGGATATCCGCTTATGGGAATCCATCATGGGGACCGCGCGTTGGTTTCAGATATTGTATTTGAAAATGTCCGGATTGAGGATGCGCCGTCCGCACAGCTGTTTGATCTGCGGATTACGCCGTCCTATTGGAATCGGGACAATCGAATGGGAACAATCCGGGATATTGTTTTCCGGAACATCCGCCTGTGTGGGACCGGGCTTCCGTGTCTGTTATCGGACTCCAGAATCCAGGGATACAGTGAGGAACACGAGATCCAGAATGTCCGGTTTGAGTCACTCAACATCTGTGGAAAGACGCCGGGAAGTCCGGAAGCGCTCGGATTAATCTGCCGGGATTTCGCAAAGGAAATTTCTGTGATTCCCGCGCCCAATCTGGAAGAGCTGCAGCCGGTGAAAACCAGGCTTTGGATGGAAACTCCGTTTGCCTGGAGGACGGACGGATGGTATGAAGGAACCGTTGCGGTACAGTTTGAAAATCAGGAGCCGGTCAGTCGGACAAAGGAGGTGTGGCTGCAGGTTTCACCTGCGGTGAGCGGCCGCTATGACCGGGAGAAGAAAAGCGTGACAATTCCGGCAAACGGGACAGCAGTATTGCGTTGGAGCCTGGTACTTCAGCCGGGAACCTGGTGTATCGCGCTGCAGTCAGACGATCCGGAGATCCGGTACGCGTTTCTGTATGAACGGTTGGACTGGATCATCGGTCCTGAATTTGCCGCTCAGCCATTAGAGTTTACGGATTGCAGAAACAACCGCTTCGGTACGATGCAGGCGAGGGTACGGGAAATTGGCCTGGAGCTGAAAAGCCCGTTATTTGTACGGAAGGATGTATCAATAACACTGTATGCAGCTGTTCCAGTTGAACGGCAGCCTGGAGAAGTGGTATTTTCGGCAGAAGAAACTGATTTCGGCGGCGCACCGGCGCTGATTTGGAGTGCGCATGGAATCGAAGCGGCACCGCAGCTGCGGTGTCCGCTGGAAATTACACTAGTATTCAAAAATGAACCTAAGGTGAAGGAAATTCGTGCAGTTACGATTCGGAAAGCAAAAGCAGAGGATGCGGAAACGAAGCCCGCTGGAGTGAAGTCTGTGGAAGCAGCAGAGATAAAAACAGAGGAATCGGAAACCGTGAGGATTCCGTTTGAAGATTTGGGACTGCCGGATAAAACAACACATTTCTGGCTGGAAATTGCGGCTGATCTGCCCGAAACCAGGCAGTACCGGTATCCGTACACGCTATTTCATTCCGTTACGCCGGAAACAACCGCGCATATGTTTGGAAATTGCCGCGTAATAGAGCCTTTTTCAAACACGCTCTAAACGGGGAGCAGGCGTGATGGGTTCGGGAGTATATCATAGAATGTGCTCTCGGAATCTTTTTGTGCTTGATTTTACGAGAAGATTTTTTGTCAGA
>CAJMMH010000257.1 GCA_905214365.1 uncultured bacterium | reverse complement strand
CGGTCTGATCAAGTGCGTATTTAATGGCTTTGAGGCAAGACTCTGCGCAGGCGCGGAGGGTGTAGAGGCACATGAGCTCCGGTTCCATCCGTATCTGTTCCCGACCGGACTGACCGGAGAGCCAACGTTTGCGCCGGGCGGAAATCCGAAGCTGGACGCAAGCAAGTATTGGGTTAATGTACGCCGCGCGCTGCTGCGTAAGCCAGTTGACCGGATCGGTATGGGCGGGTATCTGCATCTGGTTGAGCCATTCCCGGATTTCTGCGATTACATGGCTGATGTTGCCGATGAATTCCGGCTGCTCAAGAGCTTTAACGCTTCCTGCGAGCCGTATACTATTCCGGGTAAGGTTGTAATTCTGACCGCATGGGGCTCTTTGCGTTCCTGGATCTGCAGCGGCCATCTGCATGAGCATCCGGAAGTAGATCTGACCAATATCCTGGAGTCTCTGTCCGGACTGCCGCTTGACGTAGTATTTATGAGCTTTGACGATGTTCTGGATCACGGATTCCCGGAGGACGCGAAGGTTGTCATCAATGCCGGTGTCGCAAACAGCGCATGGAGCGGCGGCGATTACTGGAAGAATGCGGAGCTGAAGGCTGCGCTGACCCGTTTTGTCGGCGAGGGCGGCGGACTGATCGGTGTCAATGAGCCGACCGCAGTAACGGCAAATGGTATGTTCTTCCAGCTGTCCAATGTCTTCGGAGCGGACCGTGATCTCGGAACCAAGAAGTGCCTGCGTAAGTACCATTTTGAGACAGAAGCAGAGTCTTTTGTAATGAAGGATACGCCGGCAATCGGTGAGAACATGAAGACAGTAGACGGCGTTTATCTGAAGCAGGCAGGTGTTCACGTACTGGCAGAAAAGGACGGTGTTCCGGTGATTACTGTCAACGAGTTCGGAAAAGGAAAGGCGATGTACCTTGCTTCCTTCCGTACCTCTCAGGAAGCAACCCGTTTCCTGCTGCGTGCAATTCTTTATGTCAGCGGAGCAGAGGATCATATGGAGCAGTATATCTGCGATAACTTGTATACAGAGTGTGCGTACTATGAAGCGATTGACAAGTTGGTTGTCATCAACAATAGCGGCGAAAATCAGACGGCACATATTAAGACTGCCAAGGGCAACGTTGCTGTTGATCTGAAGCCGTTCGAGACAATTATTTTATAATTAGAACAACGAAATTCTGAGAGTACATATCAGAAGGCAGGAGGAAAAAATGAATCTGATCTACGATAAGAATGAAATCCTGGATGCGATTGATCGTGTTGTAAAGAAGACAATGACCATGGATCTGACCTGGGACTGGCCGTGCGGCGTTGCCTACTATGGCATTGGCGAAGCATACAAGGCAACCGGAAAGCAGGAGTATATTGATTTCCTGAAAAACTGGGTCGATGAGTATATTGAGATGGGACTTCCGTCCTGGAATGTCAATGCGTGCGCAATGGGCCATTGCCTGATTACGCTGTATGAGGCAACTGGCGAGAAGAAGTACTGGGATCTGCTGATGACCAAGATTGATTATCTGAGAAACGATGCGCTGCGTTTCGGCGATCATGTACTGCAGCATACGGTTTCCAGCAACAATGATTTTCCGGAGCAGTGCTGGGCAGATACACTGTTCATGGCTGCGTTCCTGATGCTGAGAGTCGGAGCAAAGCTCAGAGATCTGAATATGGAGGATCCGAAGGATCAGGCGATTTCCGAGTATGCAGATCAGGCTGCTGATATTATCAACGACGCGCTGAACCAGTATTACTGGCATATCCAGTATCTGCAGGATCAGACAACCAGTCTGTGGTTCCATGGCTACAACAACATTAATAAGGATCATATGTCTGGATTTTACTGGGGACGCGCCAACGCATGGGCTGCTTATACCATGTCTCAGGTAAAGCATAACCTGCATGACTGGTATCTGTATCCGCAGTGCATGGATGTTGAGTGTTCCCTGCGCGACCAGCTGGCGGCAATTAAGCTTCTTCAGACGGAGAACGGTCTCTGGAGAACGATTCTCAACGATGAGGAGTCGTATGAAGAGGTTTCCGCATCCGCAGGAATTGCGGCGGCAATGGTTGAGATGAACAATCCGCTTCATACCAAGTATGTACAGAAGGCGCTGAATGGAATTATGGACAATATTTCGCCAGATGGCCGTGTACTGAATGTGTCCGGCGGAACCGCTGTTATGAAGGACAGAGAGGGATACCGCAACGTGCCGAAGGCGTGGATGCAGGGCTGGGGTCAGGGACTTGCGCTGGCATTCCTGACCGCAGTATTAAAGCAGGAAAAGCATTGATGAGGCAGAAAGTCAGGCGGTAAAGCTGCCGGGCAGACAGCTGCGGTCTGCGCTGCTTTTTGTTTAGCAGCGGACAGGCTGTGAGGCGGCTGGCGTTGTGCCGAATGAAAATCAGATCAGAAATGAAAACGGACAGGCAGAATGCAAAAACGCATTCTGCCTGTCGGTGCATCCAAGACAACCGACTGGAGTGATTATGAGACCGAAAAACTGCAGACAGCGGAATCGGAGAGCGAAGCCGAGACTGAAACTGCGTCCGCGGCAAAATAAAAACAGCAGTACGGAGAAACGATAAATAAGTAAAGCAGGCAGCTGACAGAATTGTGTCGGCTGCCTGCTGCGTTACGGCTGTTTTCGGTAAACCGGATAATGATGGTATTCCAGACACTGGAGAGCCTGCTCACAGGACGCGCTGTCATGAAACTCAATTTTAATGGTACCGGCCAGGTGCTCCCGGTTGTGGTTGATTCCGATATTTTTAATACTGATGCCTTCATAGGCAAGCAGTGACGCGAGTACAGAAATGGAACCGGCTTTATCCGGGATATCGCAGAACAGAGAAAACTCCGGATTCATGGTTGCGCCGCCGCGTTCGCTGATCGAGCTGCGGTATGCGCCGGAACGCTCGAAGCAGTCAAAAATAGCCTGGCCGTTTTCCTGCTTCAGATCAGAGACCATCTGCTGAAGCGAACGGATGTAATCCTCCATCAGAGAAACAATATTTTCGCGGTTTGTCATGCAGATCTGCTCCCACATAACCGGCGAAGAGGACGCGATGCGCGTAATGTCTTTAAAACCGCCTGCGGCAATCCGTTTCATTACCCCATCTTTGGAATCAGAGTCAGCAACCAGATTGACAAGCCCGGCGGCGATCAGATGAGGGACATGGCTGATGGCAGCAACGGAATAATCATGCTGACGGTAATTAAGAACGAGCGGGATTGCTGTCAGCTCCGAAGCAAAGGCAACCATGCGGTCGATGTCCGCCTGGCTGCTTTTTGCAGTTGGCGTAATGACGTAATAGGCGTTTTCAAGAAGATTGGCGCGGGAGCAGGCATACCCAGTGCGTTCCGATCCTGCCATGGGATGACCGCCGATAAAGGATTTTTCCAGACCGAGCGCAATTACCTGCTGATGGATTTCTGTTTTGGTACTGCCGACATCGGAAAGAATGCAGCCTGACTTTAAAAATGGGCGGATTGCCTGCAGATAGCCGGCGTTGTAGGAAACCGGTGTGCACAGAAGAATCAGATCGCAGCGTGAAAGCGTTTCGTCGATTCCGTCAAGAATGATATCGATGGTGCCGTCTGCCTTTGCGTCTTCGAGCGTGCTGCGGGTACGGGTATAGGCCATAATGCAGGTCTCCGGATGAAGTTCTTTTACTTTGCGGGCAATCGAACCGCCGATCAGTCCAAGCCCGATAAAGGCAATTGTATGAAACATAGGAAATCCTCACTTTCATGGTTTAAAGCTTGAAAATATTTTAGCGCGAAACGGCGGATTTGTCAATCAAGAAGGCGAAAAAAGCTGATGTATAGGAAAAATCAATAATAAAATTCCGGCGGTTCAAAAATAATTCAGGTTATTATGTAGATTTATATTGCAAATTGTATGAAAGTTTAGTATAATATACCCATATCGTAAAACTTGATATACGAACAGGTTCGAATAATTTGTGACAGGAGGAAACGGAATATGAATGTATATGGAACCGATCAGATCA
>CAJMMH010000256.1 GCA_905214365.1 uncultured bacterium | reverse complement strand
GTATTAAAAAAGTACTTGTGATTGGATCCGGTCCGATTGTCATTGGTCAGGCAGCGGAGTTTGACTATGCGGGAACCCAGGCCTGCCGTTCTCTGAAAGAGGAAGGCATATCGGTTGTTCTGGTAAACTCCAATCCGGCGACGATTATGACTGATAAGCGGATTGCCGATCACGTTTACATTGAACCGCTGACCGCAGAGGTTCTTGAGCAGATCATTGCAAAGGAGCGTCCGGATTCTATTCTTCCGACTCTGGGAGGCCAGGCGGGACTGAACCTCGGTATGGAGTTAGCAGAGAAAGGAATCCTGGAGAAGTATCACTGCCGCCTGATTGGTACGACTCCGGAGACCATCCGGAAGGCGGAGGACCGTCAGGAGTTCAAGGATACGATGGAAAAGATCGGCGAGCCGTGTGCGCCGTCCCTGGTTGTTACCAATGTTCCGGATGGTCTGGCATTTGCTGAGAAGATCGGATATCCGGTTGTGCTTCGTCCGGCATATACGCTTGGCGGAAGCGGCGGCGGTATCGCGAAGGATCCGCGTGAGATGGAGGAGATTCTGGAAAACGGTCTTCGTCTGTCCCGTGTCGGCGAGGTTCTGGTTGAGCGCTGCATCGCGGGCTGGAAGGAAATTGAGTACGAGGTAATGCGCGATGGTGCAGGAAACGTAATCACAGTCTGCAACATGGAAAATATTGATCCGGTCGGCGTGCATACCGGCGACAGTATTGTAGTAGCTCCGTCCCAGACACTGGGTGATAAGGAGTACCAGATGCTGCGTACTTCCGCGCTGAACATCATCAGCGAGCTGAAGATCACCGGAGGCTGCAACGTGCAGTTCGCGCTGCATCCGACAAGCTTTGAGTACTGTGTCATCGAGGTAAACCCGCGTGTCAGCCGTTCTTCCGCGCTGGCGTCCAAGGCGACCGGTTATCCGATCGCGAAGGTTGCGGCGAAGATTGCGCTTGGCTACACACTGGATGAGATTCCGAACGCAATTACCAAGAAGACATACGCAAGCTTTGAGCCGATGCTTGACTACTGTGTTGTCAAGATTCCGCGTCTTCCGTTCGATAAGTTTATCCATGCGTCCCGTAAGCTGACCACCCAGATGAAGGCAACCGGAGAGGTTATGGCAATCTGCGATAACTTTGAGGGCGGTCTGATGAAGGCGCTCCGTTCGCTGGAGCAGCATGTAGACAGCCTGGTAACGGATGAGTACAAGAGCCTGACTGACGATGAGATGAGAGAGCAGTTAGAGACCGTTGACGACCGCCGGATTTTCCGCATTGCCGAAGCGATTCGCCGTGGATTTTCTTATGATGAAATTCATGCGGCAACGATGGTTGATGTCTGGTTCATTGACAAGATTGCGATTCTGGTCGAGATGGAGAAGCGTCTGCAGACCGAGGAGCTGACGGTTGATCTGTTAAAGGAAGCAAAGCGGATTGAGTTCCCGGATTCTGTCATTGCGTCTCTGAGCGGAAAGCCCAAGGATGAAGTCAAGAAGATGCGTTATGACAACGGCATCTGCGCGGCATTCAAGATGGTTGATACCTGCGCGGCAGAGTTCGCTGCGACCACTCCGTACTATTATTCCGTATTCGGAAGCGAGAACGAGGCGAAGAAGACCAGCGGCCGCAAGAAGGTTCTGGTTCTTGGTTCCGGCCCGATCCGTATCGGACAGGGTATTGAGTTTGACTTCTGTTCCGTTCACTGCACCTGGGCATTTGCCAAGGAAGGGTACGAGACAGTTATCATCAACAACAACCCGGAGACGGTTTCCACCGACTTTGATATCGCGGACAAGCTGTACTTTGAGCCGTTGACCCCGGAGGATGTGGAAAGCATTGTTGATCTGGAGAAGCCGGACGGTGCGGTTGTACAGTTCGGCGGACAGACTGCGATCAAGCTGACGGAAGCGCTGATGAAGATGGGCGTTCCGATTCTCGGCACTAGCGCAAAGGATGTTGACGCGGCAGAGGATCGAGAGCTGTTTGATCAGATTCTGAAGGAGACGCAGATTCCGCGCGCGGCAGGTCATACGGTATTCACCTGTGAGGAAGCGGTACGCGTTGCCAATGAGCTCGGATATCCGGTACTGATCCGTCCGTCCTATGTTCTTGGCGGACAGGGTATGCAGATTGCGATCAGCGATGATGATATCCGTGAGTTTATGGCGATCATCAACCGTTATGAGCAGGAGCATCCGATCCTGATTGATAAGTACCTGATGGGCAAGGAAATCGAGGTTGACGCGGTCTGCGACGGTCAGGACATCCTGATTCCGGGAATCATGGAGCATATTGAGCGTGCCGGTATTCACTCCGGAGACAGTATTTCTGTATATCCGGCGCAGGGACTGAGCCAGAAGACCAAGGATACAATTGTTGAGTATACCAGACGTCTTGCGCGTGCGCTTCATGTACGCGGCCTGATCAACATTCAGTTCATCGAGTACCAGGGCGAGGTTTATGTGATCGAGGTCAATCCGCGTTCCTCCCGTACCGTTCCATATATCAGCAAGGTAACCGGAATCCCGATTGTTGACCTGGCAACGCAGGTGATCATCGGACAGACAATCCGTGGCCTTGGCTATGAGCCGGGTCTGCAGAAGGAAGCGGATTACATTGCGATCAAGATGCCGGTATTCTCCTTTGAGAAGCTGCGCGGCGCGGATATCGCGCTCGGACCGGAGATGAAGTCAACCGGCGAGTGCCTTGGCATCGGCAAGACCTTCAACGAGGCTCTGTACAAGGCATTTATCGGCGCAGGTGTCCGTCTGCCGAAGTACAAGAAGATGATTATGACCGTTCGCAAACAGGATCAGGAGGAAATGGTTGATATCGCAAGACGCTTCCATGCGCTTGGATATGAAATCTACGCAACCAGAGGAACTGCGGAAACGCTCAATAAGAACGGCGTGGAAGCGCTGACGGTCAACAAGATTGAGCAGGATTCCCCGAATCTGCTGGATCTGATTCTCGGCCATCAGATTGATCTGGTTATCGATATTCCTCATCAGGGCGCGGAGAGAAGCCATGACGGCTTTATCATCCGCCGCAACGCGATCGAGACTGGCGTAAACGTTCTGACTGCGATTGATACGGCAAGAGCGCTGGTAACCAGCCTTGAAAACCGTGAGGAAGAGCTGTTCCTGATTGATATTGCAACCATCTGATAAAAGTTCGCGTCTGCGGCAGGATGCTGCTGTTTGGCGCAGGATTGCACGGTGAAGCGGACATAGATCCGTTTCCCCTGGATATGGTTTTGTTTACAAAAGGGCATGCCCCGGTTCCTCTGCAGCAGGCAGAAGGATCGGGGCATCTGTTATCAGGAGAAGGAAAATGAGATATGATTCATGGCCAATGCGTATTGTCCGGCTTGCTGCGCCGCTTGCGCTTTATCTGCTGATCGGACTGCTTTCCATGGCGGGGAGCGGAAGCTACAGCCTTGCTGTCAGTCTGCTTGAAAAGGCGGTCTGTGCCTGCGCGATGGGATGGCTGTTTTTAAGAGACAGCCGTACGATTGTATGGGAGAAGCAGAAGCTTTCTGTGTCTGCATGGATTGCGGCAGCGCTTCTTGGAGTTTTTGCGGCAATCGGGCTGAATGAGCTGTTTGCAGCATCGGGACTGATAAAGCTGCTGTCCGCGGATTACAGCACCGTGACGCAGGCGCTGTATCATCAGGATTTGCTGTTGGAAGCGCTTGTCCTGGTCATTGCGGCGCCGCTTGCGGAAGAATTGCTGTTCCGCGGCGTATTGTTCCGCCGAATGCGCACCTATTGCAGCTGGCTTCCGGCTGCTTTGATTACTTCATTGATTTTTGCGGCGTTTCATGGTAATATACTGCAGGGAGTATACGGATTTCTTCTGGGAATGCTGCTGACCTGGGTGTATGAGAGGCTTCATACTATCTGGGGGTCGGTTCTGCTTCATGCGGCTGCCAATGCGGCATCGCTGCTCGCAACGGAGTGGAATGGACTTTCCGCGCTGATTTCCTGGTCTCCGTGGCTGTCGGCTATTGTTGGATTAGCTGCCGCGGCTGCGGCTGGTTTGTGGCTGAAAGCT
>CAJMMH010000255.1 GCA_905214365.1 uncultured bacterium | reverse complement strand
TGTCTGGAAGGCTACGGTTATTCCGTGCTGCATCATCGGGGTATTTACGATGTGACAGACGGCGAGCTGGATCGGAATCCGGCTTATATCCGCGCCCTTCCTGTGATTTCTTCGATCCTTGAAGCACATCCGGAAATCCAGGCGGTCATTGATCTGCACCGGGACGGTGTAGCGGATGACGTGCGGCTGGTAACGGAAATTGATGGAAAGCCGACAGCGAGAATTATGTATTTCAATGGATTATGCCGCAGTGAGACCGGGGAAATTGAAGAACTTTCCAATCCGTACCGAAAAGAAAATATGGCGTTCAGCCTCCAGATGGCGCTGACGACCATGGCGGAATATCCGGGACTGACGCGCTGTATTTATGTCAGAAGCAACCGTTATAACCAGCATTTGCGCGGGAAAAGCGCGCTGATTGAGGTAGGCGCACAGACCAATACTGTTGATGAGGTACAGAATGCCATTCCGATTCTCGCAGGGATTCTGAACCAGGTATGGAGTGGGTAAGTGTCGGAAAAAAGAAACCATATTTCATACAAAAAAGCAAAAAAGCCAGAAAAAAGAGAATAAGAATTGTCAAACTGAGGTCTTGTTTTCCGGAAAATCACGTGATACAATAGATTCGCTTGTGGGAAATACAAAAACAGACAAAATGCGGCGGCAGAAACAAGCGTTGTGAAAAACGAGACATGGCAGATGTACCGCGGCAGAGGGGGAGAAATATGGACTATTCAATATTAAAGGATCTTGCGCTGATTGTACTGTTTGCAAAGATTGGCGGCATGGTGGCAAGACGGCTTCGGGCGCCGCAGGTTGTCGGTGAGATTATTGCCGGTCTTTTAATAGGACCGAGCGTATTCGGACTGGTGCAGCAGAATGATGCGCTTACCATTCTATCGGAGATCGGCGTCATCCTGCTGATGTTCGGAGCAGGACTGGAAACCGATCTGAAGGAGATGGTAAAAACCGGTCCGATTGCGCTGCTGATTGCTTGCTGCGGCGTATTTGTTCCGCTTCTCGGCGGTTTTATTCTCTACAGCTGCATGTACGGGTTTGCTCCGGTCGGCGATGATGAGTTTTTCCGCGCCCTGTTTATCGGAACCATTATGACGGCAACCTCTGTCGGCATTACGGTTCAGACGCTCCGCGAACTTGGCGTGCTCAAGGGAAGAGTCGGCACCACGATCCTCAATGCCGCAATTATTGATGATGTTATCGGCATTGTTGTCCTTACGTTTGTCCTTGGCATGAAGGATCCGACTGTAGAGCCGTTTACTGTTATTGTGAAGACACTTCTGTTCTTCCTTTTCTGCGGCGTTGTCGGATACCTGGCATTTTTGCTCTTCCGCTGGATGGATAAAAAGGCTCCGCATCACCGCCGGATTCCGATTTATGCGCTGGCGCTGTGTTTCGGCTTTGCCTACATTGCAGAAGAGTTTTTCGGAATTGCCGATATTACCGGAGCGTATGTAGCCGGTATCGTACTCTGCAGCATTCAGGATTCTGATTATATCAGCCGGAGAATGGATATCAGTGAGTACCTGATCTTCGGACCGGTATTTTTTGCCGGCATTGGTTTGAAAACCGATCTTTCCAGTTTTTCTCCGCAGCTTCTGGCGTTCTGCATCGGTTTTGTTATTGTTGCAATGGTATGTAAGGTAATTGGCTGCGGCGCGATGGCAAAGATTTGCCGGTTTGGCTGGAAGGACAGCCTGAAAATCGGCGTTGGCATGATGACGAGAGGCGAGGTTGCGCTGATTGTCGCGCAGAAGGGACTGGCAGTCGGAATTATTGACTCTGCTTATTTTGCCCCAGTCATTCTTCTGATTATCGTGTCATCCATTGTGACTCCGATTATTCTGAAGCTTTTGTATCGCGGAGAAACCACAGGTCCGAGATTTTACGATACATATAAAGAACTGCAGCAGCAGGGAAAGCTTTGAAAATGAATCTTTCCCGCAGCGGCAGGAAGCGGCGGGCGGAAAGTGACCGGATAAGGCAGTATATGGTATAGTCCGCTGCAGACGGAAAGAAACAAGGAGAAAATTTTATGCGTAATTTGTTCAGAAGATATGTACATTCAAAGATTGCAACGGCAGTCGGCGTGCTGAGCGGCGTGCTCAGCATTCTGTGTATGATTGCGGCAGTGATTTCTATGGTCATATGCGTGCAGACAGAAATGTGGCAGTGGATGGTGTCTTTTCTGGCATGTGTAGCGGGCGTGTTCCTTTCTTATGTTGGACTGGGACGTGTATCTGAGTATATTGCGCTGCACGCACTGGAAAAAAAACTTGGAAAACGAATTACAAGAGTCTGACAGATACCCGGAATGGATTAGCATTCCGGGTATTTTTATGAAAAGCCTGGGCGGCAGCCGGAAATGAGCTGTGATGCTGTTTATGCTTCGCACAGACAATAATGCAGGATTGCGCTGCGGCATGTCACCCTTGCCAAATGAATGAAACCTGTGCTATAATCGAAAAAGAATTCTGCAGCACGCCCGGCACCGGGACAGTAAACGGGAGCAGGCAGGGAATATGTCCTGCAATACTGGCGGCGCAGGCAGGATGCAAAAGACAGGTACTCTTATAGGAGGAAATATGAAGCTGATAATTCGCAATGGAAGAGTTCTTGACCCGGCGGTCGGGCGGGATGCAGTTGGCGATGTATGGATTGACGGAAACCAGATTGTACAGCCTGGTTCATTTGCAGAAAACGAGGCAGACCGTGTAGTTGACGCGTCCGGGAAGTGGGTTGCTCCGGGTCTGATTGATCTTCACGTTCATTTTCGTGATCCTGGGCTGGAGCATAAGGAAACAATCGAGACCGGTTCCCGCGCGGCGTCAAGAGGAGGATTTACGACTGTTTGTCCGATGCCGAATACAAAGCCGGTTATTGACAATGCAGACATGGTAACGCTGGAGTTAGCCAAGGCAAAGGCGGCCGGGCTTGTGCATGTGCTTCCCATCGGCGCAGTCACAGCTGGTCAGAAGGGAGAGACGCTTGCGGATATCCGCGGGATGGTAAAGGCCGGAGCTGTTGCGATCAGTGAAGACGGCAAATCTGTCATGAATGCGGATCTTTACCGGGATGCCATGCGGATTGCGGCAGAGGAAAAAATCCCGGTGTTTGCGCATTGTGAGGATATTAACCTGGTTCACGGCGGCTGCATGAATGCGGGACCGAAGGCAGACAGCCTTGGTCTGCCAGGAATTTCCAACGCAGTTGAGGATGTCATTACAGCCAGAGATATTCTTTTGGCAAAGGAAACCGGCGTGCAGCTGCATCTGTGCCATTGTTCGACCAAAGACAGTGTTGAGTTGGTAAAGATGGGAAAGAAGATGGGAGTAAAGCTGACTGCCGAGGTGTGCCCGCATCACTTCTCCCTGTGCGACGAGGATATTCCGGGACCGGACACCAACTACAAGATGAATCCGCCGCTTAGGAGCAGAGAGGATATGACAGCGCTTCGGGAAGCGCTCCGGGATGGCGTGATGGAAGTCATTTCGACCGACCATGCGCCGCATCACGCGGATGAAAAGGCAAAGTCCATGAAAGAGGCTCCGTTTGGTATTACCGGTCTGGAGACAGCCGTTCCGCTGACAATTACGAATCTGGTAAAGACCGGATATCTGACGCCGCTTCAGATGATTGGATGCATGAGCACCAATCCGGCCAGGGTTCTCAGCATTCCGAAGGGAACATTAGAGCCGGGTCATGCTGCTGATGTTGTAGTCATTGACGCGGATACCGAGTATCATATTGATAAAAATACCTTTGCGTCCAAGGGAAAGAATACGCCGTTTGACAAAGCTGCAGTCTGCGGACGGGCAGTGATGACGATTCTGGACGGCACTATTGTATACGAAGAAGAATAAGAGAGGAAAAATCAATGATTAATCAGCTGATTGCAGAAATTAAAAAGAAGAACGCGCCGATCGTAGTCGGACTTGATCCGATGCTTGCTTATGTTCCGGAGCATATTCAGAAAAAAGCGTTTGAAGAGTACGGAGAGACACTGGAAGGAGCGGCAGAGGCAATCTGGCAGTTCAACAAGGGGATTGTTGACGCGGTCAGTGATCTGATTCCTGCAGTACAGCCGCAGATC
>CAJMMH010000254.1 GCA_905214365.1 uncultured bacterium | reverse complement strand
GCAGAATTGGGAAGTAATCCATGTGAACGGAGGCGTCGTTCTGAAAACAGCGGATGTGCCGGGATACGTGCTTGGAATGGATGGAGAAACGGTATGCCTGGAGCCATATGACCGCGGGGACGAGGATCAGATCTGGGAACTGATTCCGGTTCAGAAAAAAGGTGCAAATGAAGTTACTGCACTGTCGTTCACGCAGGAAGAACCGTTTCTGGCACGCAATACCAGCCGCGAACTTACACTTCTGGCGTACTCTGCGGCATCGGAAGGAAAGCAGGAAGAAAATCCGGATCTGCGTCTGCTTGCATGGGAATCATCCAGTCCGGATGTGGTTTCCGTGGATCAGACCGGTATCATTACCGCAAAACAGACCGGAACCGCAGTAATTACTGCAGCGCTTCCTAATGGTGTGTCGGCTCGGACGGTTGTATTTGTCCGGGATCAGGAAGAAACGGAATTGCGTATTGTCGGCGCGGAAGCGGCACAGCAGCCTGGGATCTGTCCGGTAAATGCGGAATTTGTACTGACGGCTGAGGTCCTTCCGGAAGATGCGACATTTACAAGAGTACTCTGGAGCAGCAGCGATCAATCTGTCTGTGCAATTGATTCGAGAGGGCGGGCAGTTGCAAAGCAGGAAGGAACCGCGGTACTGACTGCGCAGTCGGTATCCGGAGTTACCGCTTCCTATTGTGTAAAAGTGATTGACGGCAATATGCGGACAATTCCGTATCCGGAAGACGATCAGCTGTCATTTATCTGCCAGACACCGAAGGAATGGCTGCTGACTGCGCAGATCGGAGGCACAGACCGACTGGAAAAGACAAATGATGCCGGAGGGACCTGGCTGCCATCGGCAATTCTTGATACGGCGGCATATGATGAAACGCTGGCAGAAGTACTGACACGGGGCTATCTGAAGAAGGAGGAAGATTCTATTTCCTTTTATCCGATTGATGAAGAACGGTATTTGACAACGTTCAGTGATACACCGAACTGGTATGAGACAGTACAGGATCCGGAAAGCCTGCCGCTGCTCGTGAATGAGGATGAGCTGGATGCTGGAATCTGGTTCCTGGCAGAAGGAGAGGACGAGAGCCGTTTTCGTTATCAGATTTCACCGGATGATCTGGAAGCGTATCTGAGCGGTGGATTTGAGGAAGACGAGGATGTATTCCTGGCATGGGTTGCGGACGGAACAATCACCGGATTGTATCAGGAAAAGCGGATTTCAGTCATTCCTGCTTCTGAACTGCAGCCGGCGCAGGTTGTGTCAATGGAAGAATCGACAGCGGCTGCAGAACCGGAGTCAACAGCAACCGAAGAAGTGACAACCGCTGCAGAACCGGAACAGCCAGTGACAGAGGAGTCAACAGCGGTTACAGAGCCGGAGCAGCCGGCAACAGAAGAGCCAACAGCGGTTACAGAGCCGGAGCAGCCGACAACAGAAGAGCTAACTACGGGTGCCGAGCCGGAACAACCGGCAACGGAAGAACCAACTACAGCCATAGAGCCGGAACAACCGGCAACAGAAGAATCAACAACCGCCGCAGAACCGGAAGAAACAGAAAGTGAATCCGCTTCAGCAGAAGCGCCGGGAGAAGATGAGCGGCAGCGTTTCATTTATTCAGATGAGTCCGGAGTTACCCTGCTGTTCCCGGCGGATTGGGAAGGACAATATCTGGTGCAGAATGCTGGAAACAGTGTTGGGGATACAGTGATTTCCGTCAGCCAAGCACAGAGCGCAGATGCGGATGCATCAGCCGGACGGCTGTTTGATCTGATTCTGACACAGAATCCATACTTATATCTGAATGGAGAAAATCAGGTTCAGTATCTGATGGATCTTCCGGCAGATCAGGAAACGGGAGTGAGTCTGGCGCTTCTTGCCGACTGTTCGGGAACTTCACCGGTGGGAGAGGAAGAGACGATTCAGCAATATGAGCAGATGAAAGATCAGGTTTTCCAGATTCTTTCCTGGGTCTCCGGGTACCAGGCAGACACAGAGGTGGAGCAGGAAATGACGGCGATTCTGGCAGAAGATGACAGACTTCCGGCGGAGTCACAGATCCGGATTGCGTATATCCCGGCCGGGGCATCGCAGGAACTGGCAGATGCATTAGCGGCAAAGAAGACAGCGCCATATTGCTGGATGCCGAAGGAGGTTACCGGATTTATGCGGTCAGAAGCGTTTGAAGAAAGAAAAGCACAGTCTGGTGCGGATGCGGCAAGCCGGGATGAGCATACGGGATTGCTGCAGCAGAAAGAAGACGGTTCTCTGGTATTTGCATTTACGCAGTCAGAAACAGATCTGACACTGACCGGAGAAGAACTGCCATTGGATGAAAGCGTATTTGAAAAAATCTGGCTGAAAAGCAATGCGGATGAGAATGGAATCTCCTGGTATCAGTACCAGGTGTCGAAAACCGATTGCCAGGGCCTGATGCAGATAATCCCGCAGATAGAAAAAGAAGAAAGAACGTTTGCCATGCGGGCAGTGCTTGCCGATGGGCTGGTACAGATGATTTACGAATATTAACAAATCAAGGAAATCCCCTGCTTCAATTGCGAATATCCGCTTGACCAGAAGAATGCCCATGCAGCTGCTTTTTGCGGCTGCGCGGGCATTTCTGCAGGCAGGAAACTTTTCTGGACAAGAAGCGGAAACTGTGGTATACTGCAGGAAAGCGGAGATTTGTGCCAAAGGACGCAGCCGGAACGGAATGAGAGGGACATTCTGCTGCTCTGGGCGCGGGACAAATGAAGGAGGAGCCTTTATGTTGGGATTTGAGGAAGTGCAGAATTACGATCCGGAACTTGCAGCCGCAATGGCGGATGAGCTGGGCAGACAGAGAGACCATATTGAGCTGATTGCATCGGAGAATTTTGTCAGCAAGGCAGTTATGGCGGCAATGGGAAGCCCGCTGACCAATAAGTATGCAGAGGGGTATCCGGGTAAGCGTTATTACGGCGGATGCCAGTATGTGGATGTTGTTGAGGATCTTGCAAGAGAACGCGCCAAGAAGCTGTTTGGCTGTGAGTATGTAAACGTGCAGCCGCATTCCGGCGCGCAGGCCAATATGGCAGTATTTTTTGCAATTCTTCAGCCGGGTGATACCTTTATGGGCATGAATCTCGATATGGGCGGTCATCTGACCCATGGAAGCCCAGTGAATATGTCCGGAAAGTATTTCCACGCAGTTCCGTACGGTGTCAATGAAGATGGATTCATCGATTACGATGAGGTTCGCCGGATTGCGTTGGAGTGCCATCCTAAGATGATTGTTGCTGGAGCATCCGCATATGCGAGAGCTATCGATTTTAAAAAGTTCCGTGAAATCGCTGATGAAGTCGGAGCGGTTCTGATGGTGGATATGGCACATATCGCAGGTCTGGTTGCGGCTGGTCTGCACATGAGCCCGATTCCGTACGCACATGTAACGACGACAACGACGCATAAGACTCTCCGCGGTCCGCGCGGCGGCATGATTCTGAGCAGCAACGAAGTAAATAAGAAGTACAATTTCAACAAAGCGATTTTCCCGGGAACGCAGGGCGGTCCGCTGATGCATGTGATTGCCGGAAAGGCAGTCTGCCTGAAGGAGGCGCTTGATCCGTCCTTCAAGGAGTACGCAAAGCAGATCATTCTGAATGCGCAGGCACTGGCGAAGGGACTGACGGCAAGAGGCTTTGATCTGGTGTCCGGAGGAACAGACAATCACCTGATGCTTGTCAACCTGATCAGCAAGGGCGTGACCGGAAAGCAGGCAGAAAAGATGCTTGATGCGGCCAACATTACCTGCAATAAAAATACGATTCCGAATGATCCGCAGTCTGCGTTCACGACCAGCGGCATCCGTCTCGGAACTGCAGCAGTTACCACGCGCGGCTTCAAGGAAGCAGATATGGATGTGGTAGCGGAAGCCATTTCACTTGTCATTGATGATGTTGAGAAGAACCAGGGAAAGGCGATGGAGCTTGTAAAGAGCCTGACCGATAAGTATCCGCTGTATTAAGCGGAGGATTCCGGAGACAATGATCCCCCAGAAGCAGAAACCGGAAAACGGCAATGCTTCCGGGGGATTTTCCAGTTAGTCAAGCGGATATTCGCAATCCGCTTCGCTACTTGCTCATAACCAAATAACT
>CAJMMH010000253.1 GCA_905214365.1 uncultured bacterium | reverse complement strand
AGGTTCCTTGAGGGGCATACCGGCCCCATAATCGAGCTGCTTACTGAACAGATGCCTGCTGACTCGGTTGCTGAAAAGCTCATTTTGCTTTTCCCAGCTTCGGTAGGCAGAGCAAATCACAGGCGACAATCCATCCGCCCGGCATGCGTCCATCATGTCCTGAAGGTCGGGATAACAGCGCTTGTCCACATACAATCCATTTTTCAACTGTACCGTGGCGATCGAGTAGTCGCTGGGAAGCTTGTTCCAAGGATTAATCAGAATAAGGTTCCAATTTAAGTTCTGCTCCTGCTCTTGCGTCTGCGGCGGGACCTCCGTCTCTTCTGAATTCTGCTCCTGCTTTTGCGTCTGAGTCGGAACTTCTGTCTCTTGAATAGGAGTCTGATGCGTTTCAATGACCTCTGATAAAGGCTCATTCCCCCAAGCAGTCATGCATCCGCAAATTATTACGGCAATCAGGCAGAGCATCGTCAGCCGCAGCAACTGTCGTCTCCTCCTTGGCTGGAGATATCGTTTATTTCGCTTCCGGCGGAAAGTATGCGGGTTTTGCTCTGCTTTTACGCTGGTATGCCGCGCGGAGCCTGCCCGCCGCTCTGCATCATAATCATCCGATCTGTATCCAGTCTGCGAGGCATAACGTTCACGCTGGATCAGATTATAATCAATGGTCTTCATAAAAGGAAAGCCTCCTATCAAGTTCTTTCAAGAAAATGATAGCAGGGCGTTTCCTATAAACAGCTAATAAACGGCATCAAAATGGCATCATTTGAAAATTCATTAAGGCTCATCCCAAATAAAATGAGCATAAGTATGGTTCCAAATAAAGGTGTGCAGTTAGCGTGCCGCCGTCTATATCAGTAAATGTTAAACGGTACTCTGGATGGTCGGACTCTATGGTCTGCACATTCACAGTCTGTAATCCGTAATGTTCCACACAGGCATCTGCCCAACGCTGGGCTATGGCTTCAGTATCCAGTTGATGGATGGTGAGGGATGGGTCCATCTGTGTGAAATAGAGAGAAATGAGCTTTTCACTCTCGTTGTCCAACTGTATGCTGATGATGTTGCCCAATTTGTCAACCAGGCTGAAATCCCATACCAGGGCGGTTTGAAGGCCGTCCTGGGAGAGCGCTAGAAAGCGGGTGCTGTATCTTGTATAATAGGGACCGTTATTCAACTGTTCAAAGCCGTTTTTAGCAAAAAAACTCAGTATCTCCAGAACAGACTGATATGCCGCGTCGATATCCTCTGTCCGGTCCGTTTCTAACAGGAATGTGGTATAATCAGAGGTAAAGAATTGCAAACGATCAAAAAAACTGATTTCCAGAGGCGGAACAGCCGTTTCGACCTGCTTGACCTGAAACTCCAGACGCTCATCCTGTGCCGACAAAACTATTTTTGGCAGGACAAAACTTAGAAGCACGGCCAGAGCGGTCCCCAGAAAAGGAACAATATAACGGATAGCACGTTTCATGGCCGTCCTCCTCTCAATTCGGCGGTGACACGGGTGCCAACGCCCAGTTTGCTGGCAAAGCGCAGCGTTCCGCCATGCAGCTCTACGATCTTCGCGCAGAGAGTCAGCCCCAGTCCGGCGCCGCCCTGGGCGCGGGATCGGGCTTTGTCCACACGGTAAAAGGCCTCGGTCAGGTGGGCTAGGGCCTCCTCTGGGATTCCGGAGCCGTTGTCCGTAACGCAGATTTTACATCCATCTGGCAGCAGTGTCACATAGATCTCAATGATGCCGCCCTTAGGCATGGCTTTGCGGGCATTTTCGGCCAGATTGACCAGCAGTGAGCGCAGCAAATCCACATTCAGCAGACAGATTCCGTCCTCACCGCCGCATCGGATGTCCACTCCCGCCCATTTATAAACGGGACGCAGGCGGTCTGCCAGCTCCTGTGCTGCATGTAAAGGAGAGACAGGGGAAGGATCCAGCTCCCGACGCCCCGAAACGAAGATGTCGAGGAGTTTCAACGACAGGCTTTCCAGGCGTTTGCCTTCAGAAAAGATATAGCCGGCGGCTTCGACCTGTTCCGCTTTGGTCAAATTTCCGGCCCGCAGCAGATCCGCATAGCCGATGATGGAGGTCATGGGCGTTTTCAGCTCATGGGCAAAGCTGGACATAAACTGTTCCTGCCGCTCCATCGCGGCGTTCAAATCAGAGACATTTTTTTCAATCTGTTTGGCCATACTGTCAAAGTCAGCGGAGAGCGCGCCGATCTCGTCCCTGGTACGGAGCCTGGAGCGATATGACAGATTTCCTGATGCGATCTGCCGGGACGCGCGGGAGAGGCGGTTAAGAGGGCGGGTGAGCATCCATGATATGCTGTAAGACGCCAGGGCGCAGACGGCCAGCATTCCCAGCAGGATTGTCTGATAGGTGCTCTGCTGCCGATCCCGGGATTCATATACATTGGAAAGATCGTAGGCTGTGTCCAGGTATAAAATGTCTCCATCGCTGGTAAAGGCACAGGAGAACTGCAGATATGGTGTTCCTTCTGCATCCGTAAAATAGGAGATCAGGCTATGCTGAGTATCAATCTGTTCTGTAAATTGGTTGAGTTCAGAGGACGCGTCGCCGTCTTGGTATAGCGCGTCTGTATCAGAGGAGAGACGGACGGCTGACCACGCCGGAGCGCCAGAGGCGGAAAACCTTCTAAGCACATGTGAAACGGTATGGGCATCCTGCTGGACGCCTGAATTTCCCGCCGCTGTCAGGACGCTCAATAGCATTTGATGGCGGTCTCGGGCCGCAGCCATCTCCTGATTCATGGCGTTTTGAAAGGAAATAGAAATTAGGGCGCTGCCGCCCACGCTGAATAGCACAGCCAGAAGGCAGAGCATGGAAAGCGTAATCTTAAGACGGAATTTCATCGCCCTTCCTCCAGCCGGTAGCCCACTTTGCTGACAGCCACCAGTTTTTTCTCCCATCCTACTTTTTTTCGCAGGCGCTGGACATGGAGATCCACTGTCTTGCTGCCGAACTCCAGCTCGCCGCCCCACACCCGCTCATAGATGGTCTCCCTGTACAGCGCCATACCGGGATTGCGTGTGAACAGCAGCAGGAGCTCGTATTCCTTGGGGGTGAGCGCGATCTCTATCCCATTCCGTTCCACCCGCATGGACCGAACGTCTATGCGCAGCCCATCCATTTGGATGAGATCCTCCGATCTCCCATAGCGCCGCAGCACCACTTCTACCCGAGCCAGCAGTTCAGCAATCTCAAAGGGTTTGACGATGTAGTCCTCCGCTCCCATACGCAGGCCTTTCACCCGGTCATCCACAGCGTTTTTGGCAGTGAGAAAAATGACCGGGATATTTAAGGGACGAATGTATTCCATCAGCTCAAAGCCGTCCAGCTTGGGCAGCATAACGTCCAAAAGGATTAGGTCCGTCCGCTCCTTTTCCAGAAAATCAGCCGCCTCCATGCCGTCAAACACGCATTTGCATGCATATCCGTTTTTCGTCAGACTGAGACGGATCAGATTGGAAATGGGGGGCTCGTCCTCTACGATTAAGACCTTGGTCACAATAACTCCTCCTCCTGGGAGATAGAATACATCAAAAAAGCATCAAAACGGCATTAAAAAAATGCAAGATTTTTGCGCGAAACTATACCCAATTTGTTTCATATTCATAAAAAAGTATAACACAGACTTGGGTAATTAGTCCATTTGTTTTATCGTTCATCTCTGCCAGATGATAGCCGGGGCTGTTTTTACCTTTCCCATCCGTTCCTGCTCTCTTACGGCCTCCACAGCCGGGGAGCCAAAGACCCGATTGACCCGCTCATAGTCGGGCGGAGATCAGATTAAGGGGATTTGTTCTATATATTCATCTTATGAAAGCGGTCAGATATGAGAGTACTGTTCTCATGCGCCCGGCCATAGCCCCGTTGCAGACGCTTAAACTTTCCATTTAGGTTGATGTAGAATCGGTATAGGGAGGGGAGTTGCCTGGACGATTTTCGCCAGCAGGGATTGCGCGCCGGAGAGATTATCGGGGACGAATACTTTGAATGCAAACTCAACTGACTTCGTATTTATGACGGTTGGGGGAAATATGAACCAAGCATTCTTTTGCTGAAAAATAAATAGGACAAGCAAAAACCGTCCTGCTGAACAACCAATTCAGCAGGACGGTTTTT
>CAJMMH010000252.1 GCA_905214365.1 uncultured bacterium | reverse complement strand
TTGTGGATAAAAAGGATCTCCATATGACTGAAGCAGGAAAAGTATTCCTGCGCTATCTGTATAAGCGTTTATGGTGGAAAGTTATCCACCATAGAAAAAAGCTCTTTCGCATTATCCACAAAAGAGCTTTTGAGACATCCATAAAAAAATTAAAATTCGTCATTTTTACTAATGCCCCCTGCAAGGGTCTGAACAGTAACCTTCTTTTGGATTTTTCTTCCTTGAGATTATTTTGATCCGTTGAATTTTCCATAAAAATCTATTATAATGGCCATGACAAGCCGTCTGGTTTGTCCGCTTTTCTTCAAAAACTTTTTTCTGCAGGCTTACTGCGATCTGCGGTACATTGTTTTTTGTGCTCCCGGAACCCCGTCACGCCTGCATTTACGAAAGAAGGTTGTTTATGCTTAATTCGGATTCAGCAAGGAAACAGCTGACCCTTGCGGTTACGGCCGGTTCTCTCTGCTTTCTCCTGCTTCTGTTTCTCTTAAGCGGTCTGGTTTCGCTTGGGCAGCAGCTTCAGGGAATCAGCCCATGGCTTGGAACGTTCTATACGATTCTGGTTTTATTTTGTCTGTTTGCCGGAATCGTATGGCCGATTGCCAGCGTCTGGCGCAGACCGATTTTCTCTATGTATCTGCTGCGTGACCGGCAGGGACATGCCAGAAAGTACTGGTGCCATAAGCTCACCGCCAATCTGAAGCGCAATGTGAGCCTGACTGAAGAGGAATCCGCATCTCTCGATAAGTTTCTCAGACAGGGCGATCAGGCGGACGATCTGCTGATTGACTTTTTCTGCACGCGCTTTTCTCCGGTGATTGACAGCCGGATCAAAACGGCTGCCAAAGCTGCTTTTGTGTCAACCGCGATTTCCCAAACTGCTCTGTATGATATGCTGTCCATGCTGTCGATCAATCTGCAGCAGATCCGGTCAATCGTTGAATCCTGCGGCTACCGCCCTTCCGGGGTTGCGCTGCTTGGCCTGTATGTCCGGGTTTTAAAGGCAACCTTCCTTGCAGGCGGTATGGAGGAAATGGATCTCGAAGAGCTGCTTCCGCTTGTCACCGGCAACGCAGTGCTGAAACTGCCAGGACTGGTGCTCGCTTCTGCCGCCCAGGGTACCGTCAACGCGTTCACGACCATCCGCGTCGGCATTATTACGAAGAAGATCCTGTTTGCTGCAGACGGGCCGGTTTCCATGGCAGACGCCCGCCGGGAATCCTACCGGGAAGCGTTGAATGTCCTGAAGAAAAGCGGTCTGCTCAAGGATTTTGTCAGCATGCTTGGCAAGAAGGCTGCGGCTGCGGGAGAAGCAGCGGCCGGATCTGTCCGCAAATCATGGAACGGATTCCGGAAGGCTGACTCTGCAAACAATTAAACTCAGAAAGGAACGAAAACAATGGAAAACAAAGTAATTGAAGCGTTAAAAAATCGCAGAAGTATCCGTAAATACAAAAAGGATCAGATTTCTGACGAACAGTTAAACCAGATCCTTGAAGCCGGTGTTTATGCCCCGACCGGTATGGGCAAGCAGTCACCGTACATAGTTGTCGTTCAGAAGCCGGAGCTGATTGCTAAGCTTTCCGCGATGAACGCGGCTGTTATGGGCGCCGATGGCGATCCGTTCTACGGCGCTCCGACCGTGATTGTTGTACTGGCTGACAGTGCAGTAGCCGGTACATACGAATATGACGGTTCTCTTGTCATGGGCAATCTGATGAACGCCGCTTACGCGGTCGGCGTTGACTCCTGCTGGATCCACCGCGCAAAGGAGGTCTTCGCCAGCGAGGAAGGAAAGCAGCTTCTGAAAGAATGGGGCCTTCCGGAAACCTGCGTCGGCATCGGCCATTGCATTCTCGGCTACCGCGACTGCGAGTACCCGGCAGCAAAGCCGCGTAAGGAAAACTATGTGATCCGCATCCGCTGATTTCTTCTCTCTTTTTTGCAGATATAAAGCAGCGAGACATGACCAATAACTAATACCAAAAACAGACAAACAGAACCGGATTCCCGCATGGTTTACTGAAAATCCGGTTCTGTTTGTTCTATTCTGTTTCCGGTATAAATTTGTAGAAATCCTCATTCTGACCGGTCAGCGCGCCAAAGCAGAAGTCAATCCGGTACGGTTTCCCGTCAATCAGAACCTGATTATAAAACCAGTTTTTTCCGGTTGTCTGCATGCTATCCTGCGCACTTTGGGTTTTCTCCGGCATATTCTTGAAAGCTTCCCGCACATTCTGCTGCGTTTCCTCTCCGTTTCGTGCCGGTTCCTGTATGATCTCACACTGCATTCCAAGCTCTCTGAACAGCAAAACGGCAGCCTCCGCGTATCCCTGACCAACCGCCTCCCCATTGATCAGCGCGCTATCCGCACGGAAACAGGAATCCGGAATTGCGTCTGTCTGCGTCTGCCATTCCCCGTCCGCGTCTTTCGGCCATGAGATATGTTCTGTCATCCAGAGCCAGACCGCATGCGCAAGTTCTTCCTCCGACAGGTTCTGATCCGGATTGATTGCCGCGGCAATATCCTGCGCCTGCGTTTTTGTCTGTTCCCGCAGACTGACGACATCGCTTCTTCCACTGGAATACGTAAAGACCAGAGCCACCGTTTCTTTTGTCCCACTGACTTTTTGGAATATCATTGCCTGCTCCAGACAAAGCGTCTCCAATGGATGGGTCTGCGCATACTCAGACATCCACTGTTTCAGTTCTTCTGTCTGCACCAGCCAGCCGTTCCGGTCAAAGGACAGCACCGCGCCAAGCGCCGCCTGTTCCATCGCGTTTTCCAGCAGACCGGTCAGCTCCGCTTTACTGCTGACACACTCATCCGAACGGATTATAGAATCCTCCGTATTTCCGGAATCGGTATCACTGCCGCCCTCATTCCCGGAGCCGGTATTGCTGTCGCTCCCGTTTCCCGTATGTTCATCGTTTTCCATCGCAAAATCCGGAAGTGCCTCTGATTCTGCTTCAACAAATGCAATGGTACGTGCAGGCGCTGTATACTCCTCCAGCAGCTTTGACAGGCGGTATGCAGGCGGCTGCAGATAGTACGCCTCTTCTGTGCGCGTCCCGGCATAGCGCGACGCATCGGATAACAGCTCCGATACCGTACTGCCGCAGCCGGAGAAAAGAAGCGCAGCTCCTGCCAGAACAATACACAGCAGCGTGCTTCCCGTATGTTGTATCCTTTTCTTCTGCCGTTTCATATCTGCCTCCCTTTTTAACAAATCAAGGAAGTCCCCTGCTTCCATTGCGAAGAGCGATAAGCGGTGGGTGGGGACTGTCATCATTCATCCGCTTACCCTTCAATCAGTCTGATAAGGCGTTCCGCTGTCTTTGTTACCTCTGCCTGCCAGATACGCTGCTCTTCCCGGTCGGCTTCTGTCTGCGTCTGTTCCAGATTTTCATCCCAATTCATATGCCAGTCCCGACCGCTATCTGCCGCAGCAAGCTCTGATTCCTTATTCTCTGGCTGCCGCAGCGCCAGCTCAGCCCCACTGTCCGGCTGCTGTGCTGACGCTTCTGCGCTCTGACCGCTTATTCCTGCAGCAGACACAGCTTCGGTTCTCTCTAATCCAACAAGCGCTCTGACGGCCTCTTTTGCCTGCAAAAAGCCAAACGCAAACAGCTGCCCTTCGTTTGATTCGTGATCCCCTGCTGCCCGCCTCAGCCAATCGGCGCAGGCCTGCATCAGCTCTCTGGTACAGATTCGCAGCAGGGCGTTCAGTCCGCGTTCATGCGCTCCGGTTTCCAACAAATCAAACGTAATGCAGTGCTCCGATGGCTTCTGGTCCTCTTCCGGTTCCAGTCCAATCAGAATGCTCCGGTTTCCTCTGGTCCGCTGACAGCAGGCTTCAATTTCTCCTTTGTTCCACGGAAACAGCTCCGGAAGAACCTGATTGCATACAAAGGAAAGGAGGGCGGAATCAAATGCCGGATTATCCTCTCTGGTTTTCTGTGGAACCAGAATCCGCAGCAGCGTTGTCTCAAACGTTCCCGCATTTTCGTTTCCGCATTTTGCACAGTCATCCGTCCTGCTGCCATCTGACACTCCTGTTTTCCCGCCGTCTGACATCTCTGTTTCTTCGTACGTTTCCTGTTTCCACTGAATCACACCGTTTTGTACCGGATAGGAAAATCTGCCGAGGCAGATCTGTTTTGCTGTAACCTGGTACAGAATCATACGTTTCTTATCCTGATCGCGCACCGTCATCAGCGGAAGAAAGC
>CAJMMH010000251.1 GCA_905214365.1 uncultured bacterium | reverse complement strand
CTTTCCAATACTATCCGGGAAATCCGGGAACGCGGATGTATTCACTATCCGGCGGCAGTCTGCTGCATCCTTGCCGGGCTTTTCTGCATTATTCTAGATCCAAAACGGCTCTGGCTCCCGGTTGTCAACAGTCTCATTGTGTTCTTTCTCCTGGCGTATTTTCTTACGATCGGGCGCTGCATTTACCGGATTGAATTTGGCTGTTTTCTTGGTGCCGCGCTTACTATTTTCTGCTGCTGCGACGCGGAATGCCGCCCGCTGTACCGTCTGCTGCTTTCTGACAGATTATCATCCTATGCCCTCTGGATGATTCTGACAGCACTTTTAGCTCTTCTCCGGCTTCCCTCCTATGCATCGGATTCTTCTTACCAGACACTCTCCGACAGCGACTACCGTGACTATGTGGATTCCACCTTTTATTACTCCTGGAACTATGATCCGCAGAAATACACCAAAACGATCAGCCGCCGTCCAATCCGCGGCGCATTTCTTGCGGAAGCCGCTGCCAATCCGGATACGCTGTATCTGCTTGATTTCAATACAACCATCCAGACCCTGTATTATGATTACCCGCCGTTTACACCTCTTTCTCCCGGATGTATGAGCAATCTCATCTACCTTGGCGGCGTTACTGTCAATCATCCGGTTATTCAGCAGGCGCTGGTTCGCTTTTTTGACAGTGATCCCATTGCCGGACTCCTAAGCAGCAATGTACGGCTTGTCAGCAATACAACCAGCGAACAGATTCTTGCTTTTTTGCAGGAACACGTGGATCCGTCCGCAATGATGCACTTAGAAAGCACAATTGATGGATACCAGATCTGGCAATACTACTCAGCCGGTTCTGATTAATTTCAAAAGAAACTCCTGCCCGGTCAGCCGCCGTCTTCAGGAAGCACAGCCAACCAGGCAGGAGTTTTCATTTTTGACGATCCAGCAGGAAATCCTGCGGGATGGATTCTATATTTACAGATGGAACGCCAAACCCGCAATGATAACGACGATACCAAGTGCAATCCGGTACAGCGCAAACGCGTTGAAGTTGTGTCTCTTGATGTACTGCATCAGGAAACGGATGACAAACAGAGATACCACATAGGCAACCACTGACGCAACTAACAGAACGAAGAACTGTTCTGCGGATACAGTTTCCGCATGCGCGATAAACTTAACGATCTTCAGCGCACTGGCTCCGAACATAACGGGAATTGCCAGATAGAAGGTGTACTCTGCCGCAATGAAACGGGAACAGCCAAGAAGCAGACCACCGATGATCGTAATACCGGAACGGGATGTACCGGGGATTAGAGAAAGCACCTGGAACACACCGATCAGGAACGCGGTCTTGTAGCTCATCTGAGAGAACTTGACGATCGTATAATTTTTTCCGCGGTTTCCGGACTCAACAAGGATAAAAACAATACCAACCAGAATCAGCATTGCTGCAACCACGTACCACTTCAGCAGATACTGTTCAATGATATCGTTGAACAGTACGCCGATGACGCCGGCCGGAATGCAGCCGATGATTACCTTCTTCCATAACTCAATGGTGTGGCGCTTCTGCCGCTTGTCCTTACGCGGAGAAAACGGGTTTAATTTGTTGAAATAGTATGTAACAACCGCAAGAATCGCTCCCAGCTGAATGACAACGTCAAACATGTTCTTAAACTCTGACGTAAATACGGTTTCCGCAGCCTTTGCTCCCGGCTGCCAGAACGCCTCAACCAGAATCAGATGACCGGTACTGCTGACCGGAAGCCATTCGGTAATTCCTTCAATAAGTCCGAGAAAAATAACCCGGATCCACTCAATAAGATTCATAACCCCTCCTTTTTCTTGTATATGCGCCCGAAACTGCCTATGCATCCGGCTTTCCGGCGAATCCGTGCACACATTCAGTGAACATTTTCAATCTGCCAGTCGATCGGCGTTAATCCGTTCTGCTCCAGATACTCATTGGTTTTGCTGAATGGACGGCTGCCGAAAAATCCGCGGTACGCAGACAGCGGACTTGGATGCGCCGCTTCCAGAACCAGGTGCTTCGGGTTATGGATCATCGCCTTTTTCGCCTGTGCCGGTCTTCCCCAGAGAATAAATACCATCGGGCGGTCCTGATCCGCAAGGACCCGGATTGCCGCGTCCGTAAACTCCTCCCAGCCGATTCCCCGGTGGGAAAAAGCCTGATGCGCCCGTACCGTCAGAACCGTGTTCAAAAGCAACACACCCTGCTTCGCCCACTTCACCAGACAGCCGTTGTCCGGAATCTGACAGCCAAGGTCATCCTTCAGCTCCTGATAAATATTGACTAACGACGGCGGAATTTCCACATCCGGCTTCACAGAAAAGCAAAGCCCGTGTGCCTGCCCTTCTCCGTGATACGGATCCTGTCCAAGAATTACAACCTTCACCTCTGACAACGGCGTCAGATTAAATGCATTGAACACGTCATCAGCCGGCGGATATACTGTATGCGTCTGATATTCCTCCAATACCATTTTATACAGCTTTGCATAATATGGCTTGCGGAATTCCGGACTTAATGGTCCTAACCAGTCATTTGCAATCGCTCCCATTTTCTCCTCCTTACTGCCTGACAGAACTCTACTGTCTGACAGAAATTCCCCGTCCTCTCAGATACTGCTTCAGATCGGAGATTTCCAGTTCTTTATAGTGGAACAGGCTTGCCGCAAGCGCCGCGTCCGCCTTTCCCATTGTCAGTGCATCATAGAAATGCTCTTTTGTTCCTGCTCCGCCGGACGCAATCACTGGAATTGACACATTGTCCGAGATCAGACGGGTAAGCTCCAGATCGTAGCCTGCCTTCGTTCCGTCGCAGTCCATGCTTGTCAGCAGAATCTCGCCCGCTCCCATACGGTCTGCCTTCATCGCCCACTCAACCGCATCCAAACCGGTATCAATCCGGCCTCCGTTCTTATATACATTCCATCCGCTGTTGTCCGGACGGCGTCTGGCATCAATCGCTACGACCACACACTGACTTCCGAACTTATCCGCCGCGTCGCTGATCAGATTAGGGGTATTAATTGCGGACGAATTAATGGAAATCTTATCCGCGCCCTCCCTGAGAATTGCCCGAAAATCATCGACACTGCGGATTCCGCCGCCGACGGTAAACGGAATAAACACTTTTTCCGCCACCCGACGCACCATATCAATAACAATATTTCTTGCATCGGAGGATGCCGTAATATCCAGAAATACCAGTTCATCCGCTCCTGCCTTATCATAAGCCGCCGCAATCTCGACCGGATCTCCGGCATCCCTCAGATTGACAAAGTTGACGCCCTTTACGACGCGGCCGCCGTGTACATCCAGACAGGGAATGATTCGCTTTGTAAACATATCAAGCCTCCTTTTCTCTGCCGACCGCGGCAAAATTGCGAAGAATCTGCAAACCGACCGAAGAGCTCTTTTCCGGATGGAACTGGCAGGCAAACACATTGCCGAATTCCACGGATGCATGGATCTGTGTCCCATACTCCGTCGTTGCCGCCACAATGGACGGATCTTCCGCCTTCAGATAATAAGAATGAACGAAATACACATATGGCTCCGGCACAATCCCGCGAAACAATGCCGCCCCCGGCGTTACCTTCAGGGAATTCCAGCCCATATGCGGAATTTTCAGTCCGTCTGCTGCCGGAATCCGCAGGATTTCACCCTTCAGGATCCCCAATCCATCCACGCCGGGCGTCTCTTCGCTGTGTTCAAACAGCAGCTGAAGCCCCAGACAGATGCCAAGGAACGGAGTTCCCTGCGCAGTTACCTTGCGGATCACATCGACAAGACCATACCGGCGCAGGTTAGCCATCGCGTCTCCAAAAGAACCGACCCCCGGAAGAATCACCTTTTCCGCATTCAGAATCGTATGGCTGTCGCGGGTCAGCACCGGCTCTTCTCCGATTGCTGTCAGCGCTTTCTCCACGCTTTTGATATTCCCCGCATCATAATCAATAATTGCTATCATCGCAGCTCCTCCTGTACAAAACGGCCGGCATCCATCGCCAAGGACACCGCCTGGTTTTTCAGTTCAGCAGGGACCTGCGGAAACGAACGGCAAACCCGGATCAGCGATGCCTTCTGATTAATCATTACGGTCCGTTCAAACGGCCAGCGCATCAGCTGCGGCTGCAGAAAGCCCTCTTCCAATTCCAGAATCACCAGACGATGCCCTAACGTCCCCGTCAGCCAGTTCATATAGCCGTTCCAGTTTTTCTCC
>CAJMMH010000250.1 GCA_905214365.1 uncultured bacterium | reverse complement strand
GTATCAGCCCACAGTCAGTATTTTCACAGAGTCTGACATATCAAAAATTATCCGGCCGCAGCCTGCCTCGTTTCTTCCTGCAGCAGGCTGATTTTACGGACATATCTCTTATTTTACAATCAGCTTCTTGTAATTCTTCTTGCCCTTGCGCAGAATCAGTCCGTCAGCTGGAATATCAGAAGCTGCAAACGCAGTCTTGATATCGCTGATCTTTTCCTCTCCTGCGGTAACGCCTCCCTGCTCAACCGCGCGACGCGCCTCGGAACGGGACTTTGCCAGACCTGCCAGAACCAGCAGACTCAGGATATCAAGCTTATTGTCTTCTGCCGCGTCAAACTCGGAAACCGCAATCTCGACTGCCGGCATGGAAGCCGTGTCCCCTGCTCCGCCGAACATGGATCTCGCCGCGTCCTGCGCCTTCTGCGCCTCTTCCTCGCCGTGAACCAGCTTGGTCAGCTCAAATGCCAGGATTTCCTTTGCCTTATTGAGCTGGCTGCCTTCCCACTTATCCATCTCATCAATCTGCTCTAACGGAAGGAAGGTCAGCATGCGGATGCACTTGAGAACGTCCGCGTCCGCAACATTTCTCCAGTACTGGTAGAAGTCGTACGGGCTGGTCTTTTCCGGATCAAGCCATACTGCTCCGGACTGGGTCTTGCCCATCTTCTTGCCCTCAGAGTTTAACAGCAGTGTAATGGTCATTGCGCCTGCATCCTTGCCGAGCTTTCTGCGGATCAGTTCCGTACCGCCGAGCATATTGGACCACTGGTCATCGCCGCCGAACTGCAGGTTGCAGCCATATTTCTGGTACAGCATGTAAAAGTCAAAGCTCTGCATTACCATGTAGTTAAACTCTAAGAAGCTTAATCCACGCTCCATTCTCTGCTTGTAGCACTCTGCCGTCAGCATACGGTTTACGCTGAAGTGCGGGCCTACCTCACGCAGGAACTCAACATAATTCTGGTTGAGCAGCCAGTCCGCGTTGTTGACTAAAAGCGCCTTACCATCTGAGAAGTCAATAAAGCGGCTCATCTGCTTCTTGAAGCAGTCAACATTGTGCTGGATCGTCTCCGGCGTCATCATCTGACGCATATCCGTTCTTCCGGACGGATCACCGATCATCGCCGTACCGCCGCCGATCAGAGCAATTGGCTTATTTCCTGCCATTTGAAGTCTCTTCATCAGGCACAGCGCCATGAAATGGCCGACATGAAGGCTGTCTGCGGTCGGATCAAAACCGATATAGAAAACAGCCTTTCCATTGTTTACCAGGTCTCTGATTCCTTCTTCATCCGTTACCTGCGCGATCAGTCCGCGCGCAACCAGTTCTTCGTAAATCTGCATTTCTGTTCTCCTTTAACATATTTGTTTTTATTTTTCGCTGTTTCCTGAATTTGATGTGTCAGAACCGGAAGAATCAAGCCGCCTGCGGCGGTCGCTTGCGACATCTACATTGTACGTCGCAGTGCGCATCCCCGCGGAGCGTTTTTTACTTTACAGGAAAGCAATTTCCTGTAAAGTAAAAAAATCCCCCGTCCTGATAAAAAGGACGAGGGAAACAAGCTCGTGGTACCACCTTTTTTCACAGCCTGCTCACACAGACTGCCTCACAAGTACAACCGCTGCCAGCCGACACGCGGGATACTCAGACTGGATAACGGCCGTCAACACCGCTGCAGCCTACTCCCGCCGGTTCTGCTGACTGCAGACCAGTACAAAACGCTTTTGCGCCCGGTTTTGGTACAGAGCTCCAAGATGTATTCAGATCCGTTCTTACGCGCGCCTCTCATCAACCGGCAGCTTTCTGTGCCTATCACCGCATCCTACTTTTTCTTTTCTTCGCTGTTAGGGACAGTATAACGGGAAAATTTCTGATTGTCAAGACCTGTTTTAGGCTCACACGCAGAAAGTCTAGTTTCTGTCTGGAATCGCAATCCGCTCTCCATGGCGCATCGCCGACTCGTGAATTGCCAGACAGGTATCAGTGATCTGGCACGCCAGCCGGATTCCGACTGCCGGTTCCCGATCCTCCAGAATGGAAGAGACAAATTCATGGACCAGATGCGGATGCGCTCCATGATGTCCGGCTCCCGCGCCAACCTTCAGGGAGTCCTGCGGATTGGTCGCGTCATAATTCCCGCCGACCGTAAAGTGATACAGCTCCGGCGGCAAATCCTGATAATAATTCGGAACCTTGATCTGTTCCGACGGTGTAAGCCTGCCGCGGAATCCGCTCATATCCTGGTTCAGAACGGTCAGTCCAGGCTCAGTCAGTTCCGTAATATACGGATCCGCCCCGTCAGAAAAGCCCCATTCAAAGCTCTTTTTGCTTCCGTATACGTCAAGTCCTTCTTTATATACATGCGCCGTCTCAAACAGCGTTCTTGTTGCCTCTCCTGCCAGTCCGTTTTCAAACTCCAGAAGCGCCGTCTCAACCGGATACGGATTTCCATACTTTTTCACAAGCGCTGCATCCATCGTTCCGGAGCCGAATGCCATCACACTTTTTACTTTTCCGCCCGCAAGCACAATCATCGGTGACAGCGCGTGCGTCCCGTACCAGAACGGCGGCAATCCGTCCCAATAGGACGGCCAGTTTGTCATATCCTGATAGTGGCTGCCGCGCAAGAACTGAATTTTTCCCATCTCACCACGTTCCAGCATATGGCGGATATAGAAAAACTGGTACGTATACAGAGTTGTCTCCATCAGCATGAACTTACGGCCGGTCCGCCGGACGGTCTCCGCAATCCGTTCAACGTCCGCATGGCTGATCGCCATCGGTACAGTACAGGCACAGTCCTTGCCCGCCTCCAGCACCTGAATAATCTGCTCCGCATGCTGCGGAATCGGCGTTACCAGATGAACCGCGTCAATGGACGGATCGTTCAGAATCTCATCCAGGGACGCGTACTGATCCGGCAGATCATACTTTTCGGAAAATTTTCCCATCAGTTCCCGGTTCCAGTCGCACAATCCGACTTTTCCTACCGCCGGATGCTCCTTATAGATCGGTACAAACGAGCCGCCAAACGAAAGCCCGACAACTGCAATATTTAGTTTTTTCTGTTCCATCATAATTTACCCCCCAATAAATTCATGTTCCTTGCCGTAAAAAACTACTATTGAAAGTCAAAAACTTATCCGCTCTGTTCCTGTCCATGTTTTTCGCAAACAGCAGCGTTTTTTTCTATTTTCAAAATTCCTATTTCCGCTTTTCTTAACGGATCACAAGCTCGACCGGGCAGTGGTCCGATCCCATTACCTCGGTATGAATGGACGAGCTCTCCAGCCTGTCCTCCAGCGCCTTGCTGACACAGAAATAATCGATGCGCCAGCCCGCATTCTTTTCTCTTGCATGGAACCGGTAGGACCACCAGGAATACGCGCCCTCTTTGTCCGGATAGAAATAGCGGAACGTGTCGGTAAATCCTGCATCCAGAAGCTGCGTGAACTTTTCTCGCTCCTGATCGGAAAAACCAGCATTGCCGCGGTTGGTCTTCGGATTTTTCAGGTCAATCTCCTCATGCGCAACATTCAGATCGCCGCAGAAAATGACCGGCTTGCTTTCTTCCAGACGCTTCAGATAAGCACGGAACGCGTCCTCCCATGCCATCCGGTAATCCAGGCGCTTTAATCCGTCCTGAGCATTCGGCGTGTAGCAGGTAACAACCCAGTACTCCGGATACTCGGCGGTAATCACGCGTCCTTCTGTATCATGCTCTTCCATCCCAATGCCGTATGAAACAGACAGCGGTGTTTCCTTTGTAAAAAGAGCAACTCCGGAATATCCCTTTTTCTGCGCATAATTCCAGTACTGACTGTATCCGGGCAGCTCCAGCGCAATCTGTCCCTCCTGAAGTTTGCTCTCCTGAATGCAGAAAATATCCGCGTCAGCCTCGCGGAAATAATCGAGAAATCCTTTCTGAACGCAGGCACGGAGGCCGTTTACGTTCCAGGAAATCAGTTTTTTCATGTCTTTCTCCTTTTTATCCCACCTGCTGTTTATCTTGCGCCTGTCTTTTTTCTCTGCTGCATGGATACAATACGAAGCAGCAGGCGCTCCGGCAGAAAATGCTGCGCCATGGTACACAGCTTCATCAGAAGTGTCGGCACAATGATTACTTTATGACGGCCCATGCCCTTAATCGCTTCACGGACGCAGGTTTTCGCGCTGATGCCCGGAAGCGCAAAAACGACATCCGCGCAGTCGTTGAACTCGGTATCAACCGGTCCCGGACAA
>CAJMMH010000249.1 GCA_905214365.1 uncultured bacterium | reverse complement strand
CAACCTGTACGGAAAATGCAGTGGAAACCGCGACTTGTGATTATGGCTGCGGAACAACAGACAGCCGTGAGGTAGCGGACAGTGCATTGGGACATGATTACAAGAACGGCAGCTGCACCAGATGCGGTGTTGAGGATCCGGATTATGATGATCAGGCGGCTGCTCTGATTGAGCTGCCGGACAGTACATTGCTGACTCCGGATGCGAATGGAAGCGTGACTGGATGGTGTCCGTCAACCGTTGCCTTGGTTGCTCCGGACGGATACCTGATCAGCCTGACGATTGATGGAACCTTTAAGGCAAGAGAGATTGTCATGCTGCAGAAAGGTGACAACCAGATCACCTATTATCTGAAAAAAGGAAATGGAACACCGAAGGCTTGCATAGTAACGCTGAGGGCAGATGTGCAGGTTCCGACAGTAAAGATTTCAGTTGGAAATGATGTTATTGTATCAAATACAGACAGAATGATCACTAATATTCAGTTTAACACAGTCCTGAACAGCAATCAGGAAGTGACAATTCAGGCGGATGACGCGGACAGCGGAGTTCTTCTGATTGAATATGTGGTTACAGATAATGTAATGAATGACCAGGAAAGAGCATCTGCTGACTGGCAGGTTTATGATCCTTCGACGCCAATTCGGCTGACGAAGGACGGAAATTATGTTATTTACGCTAGAGCAACCGATAATGTTGGAAATGCTGCATTTGCGAATACCAATGGGTTTGTTATCGACACAACGGCACCGGAAATTGCCGGAGTGGAAGAAGGAAAGACGTATTGTCCGGGAACAGAAGTTACAATTACCGATGCGAACGGAATAGCATCTGTCACAGTAAACGGAACGGCAGCGACGCTTTCAGCAGATGGAAAAATTGTTTTCACGGCAGCCGGAAGCCAGAAGATTGTTGTGACTGATAATGCTGGAAATTCAACAACAGTAACATTCCAGATCAGAGCTGACCATGTATGGGACAGCGGACGCGTAACGAAAACCGCATCCTGCCAGGAAGAGGGAACAAAAACCTATACCTGTACCGAATGCAGAATGACGAAGACAGAACCGATCCAGAAGGTTGCTCATAAGTTCACGAACTATGTTTACAACAACGACGCAACCTGCACGGCGGACGGAACAAAGACCGCAAAGTGCGATTACAACTGTGGCACTGAGAATACCGTGACAGCAGAAGGTACGAAGCTGGAACACAGCTTCACGAACTACGTTTACAACAACGACGCGACCTGCACGGAAGACGGAACGAAGACGGCAGTTTGTGATCATGGCTGCGGAGAGAAAGACACCGTAACGGCAGAAGGAACGAAACTTGGACACAGCTTCACAAATTATGTTTACAACAACGATGCGACCTGTACCGAGGATGGAACGAAGACGGCGGTTTGTGACCATGGCTGCGGAGAGAAGGATACTGTAGCTGCAGAGGGAACAAAGCTTGGACATAGTTTTACGAAGTATGAGTACAACAACGATGCAACCTGTACGGAAGACGGAACGAAGACGGCGGTTTGTGACCATGGCTGTGGAGAGAAGGACACCGTAACAGCAGAGGGAACGAAGCTTGGACACAACTTTGTAAACTATATTTACAACAATGACGCAACCTGCACGGAAGACGGAACAAAGACCGCTATCTGCTCCCGCTGCGATGCGGAAGATAAGGTTACGGCAGAAGGAACAAAGCTCGGACACAGCTTCACAAACTACGTTTACAACAACGATGCGACATGCACCGAGGATGGAACAAAGACAGCGGTTTGTGATCATGGCTGCGGAGAGAAAGATACCGTAACGGCAGAAGGAACAAAGCTTGGTCACAGCTTCACGAACTATGTTTATAACAATGACGCAAGCTGCCAGAAGGATGGAACCAAAACAGCGAAGTGTGACCGCGGCTGCGGAACCACCGATACGCTGACGGCTCCTGGAACCATGATTCCGCATACCTATGGCGCGGATGGCAAGTGTACGATGTGCGGTCAGTTAAATCCGGCGTTGGCAACAACTGAAGCTCCGACAACGGCGCCGACCGTATCGGAAGTACCGACAACCGCAAATGGTTCTATCAATCAGATTCTTGGTATTGAGGATAACAGCGGACTGTGGGGTATGTTGTTAGTTGCGGCTGGAGCACTCGTCATTCTGATTGCGGCAACCGTATTTATAGTAACCAGAAAAAAGCGTTAACGGAAAGGTAAGTAAAAAAGACAGGAATTATGAAATCCGGATAATTGCTGTAAGTATTATGACGCCTGACTAAAAAATAAAAAGAAATCCTCCGTTTCAGAAAAGCGCTGCAGATTGCAGCAGTTCTGAAAACGGAGGATTTCTTTAACAAATCAAGGAAGTCCCCTGCTTCAGCAGGAAGTGGTGTCGTCAAATGCTTTCAGCTCCCGGTGCAGGCGCGAGATCGGAAGTCCCATGACATTGTAATAATCACCATCGATTCCGCTGATATAGACGGCAAAACGTCCCTGAATCGCGTAAGAACCGGCTTTGTCCATGCATTCGCCGCATGTCGCGTAATCACGGATTTCCTGCTCGGTCATCGGCACCACATGAACATCGGTGCATTCACAGAAGGTTTTGGAACGCACGACACTGCCGTTATGAACTTCCAGGATCGTCACGCCGCTGTAAACCTGATGGGTATTTCCGCTCAGAGCGGTCAGTGTGGAAACCGCGTCATCAAGATCAGCAGGCTTGCCGAGTACACGGCCATCAAACGCAACAAGAGTATCGGAACCGATTACCAGGCAGTCTTCGGTCTGAAGCGCGGCAACGGCCGCAGCCTTCTGCGCGGAAAGCTCCTGGACAATGTCGGATGGGACGGTTTTTGTGATAATTTCTTTCACACAGCTAGCCTGGACGCGGTAGCTGTAACCGGCGAGCGTCATCAGCTCACGGCGGCGGGGAGAGGAAGAAGCAAGAATGATTGGTTTCATAAATAAAATCCTTTCTAACGGGCATATCGCCTGTCGGCGATGCCGAAAATGATGTCTTTACTATACCAGAAAGTTGGAAAAATGACAAGAAAAGCGCTTCACAAGGAAGCAGCGATTTGCTATACTTGGCGTAACAAATGGGCTGTTGTATCTGCTGAAGGGCGAGCGGGACAGTATACCAGACAGTGATGGGAAGCAAGGAGAGAGAAGCATGCAGAATTATTTATTTGTTCATTTCAGAGAGCGTACAACACCGGACGGCGAGCAGGTATATTTCGGCCTGAGCCGGGATGGGTTTCACTGGGAGGCGGTGAATCAGGGCGCACCGGTGCTGTGGGCGTATTACGGCGATAAGGGAGTCCGTGACTTCACGATTACGCGGTGTCCGGAAACCGGAAAGTTCTATATTTTCGCGACCGATCTGAGCCTTTCCTATGGAATGAGAGGAAAGTATCATCATTCGTGGGAGGAAGTGAGCAGAAAAGGAAGCAAGTGCCTTGCGATGTGGGAATCGGAGGACCTGGTCAACTGGACAGAACAGCGCCTGGTAACGCTTGGTGATGAGAATTTCGGCTGCCTGTGGGCGCCGGATATTATTTATGATAAAAAGCACGGCGATTATGTGCTGCATTGGTCGTCTTCACATGCGGGCAATCAGTTCGGGGACAAGGGGATTTATTACAGCCGCACGAAGGATTTTCAGGAGTTTACAAAGCCTCAGGTGCTGTACCGCAGAGAAGGAAGTCCGGTGATTGATTCGGCGATTTATGAAGAAGATGGAAAATACTATCTGTTTGTTAAGTGTGAGCGAAATCCATCCCGGATTCTACTGCTTGTCTCCGATGAGATTACCGGAACGTATGGGCCGGTTCCAGGCTTTGCGGAGAGTATGGAAGCAATTGAAGAAGGAAAATATGAGGCAGCGACTGCAGTACGTCTGGAGGATGGCAGATGGTGTCTGTTCCTTGATTTTTACGGAGCATCCGGAGCCGGACAGGGATATGTTCCGTTTGTGGCGGACAGCCTGGCAGGAGGAAAATTTGTGCGGTCGGACGAGGCATTTTCCTTCCCATACGGCTTTAAGCATGGAACGATTCTGACGATTGCTCCGGAGGAATATGAGCGTATTGCTGCGCATGACTGGTCAGATAAAGGGTGGGGCTGATGTCAAGAAACGCTCAAACAGCAGACGCGGCCGGTCTGGAGGGCCGGTCAGATTTACCGGGTAAGAGTACAGGCGCAGATGGTTGCTGCGGCGCTTCTGCCGGAGTGAACTACCCATCACCTAAAGGTAATGGGCTTCTAAGAAACTGACGTTTCTATT
>CAJMMH010000248.1 GCA_905214365.1 uncultured bacterium | reverse complement strand
GCATGCGAAGCATCGGCAAAATCCGTTACTGTTCGAGCGCAGCGTGAACAGTAACGGCAAACGCTATAATCCCCAACACAATCCAATCATCCATTCCGCCGCGATACCAACTGCAAATACCAGACTGATCTGAACAGCCAGCAAAGCTGACTGCCAAACTGTAAATAATCTCTGTTTCCGGTGAAGTTCAGAAAGCAGGACACACCCAAATCCGTACAGCAGGTACGGTGGGATCAGAAACATCAGGAAAAGCAGAATGCCCCTCCAGCCAAATCCCATAACCAATGCGCATACAAGTACACCGATCCATGTCCCTGCTGCAGCCGTCAGCGCTGCCAGCAGCCGCAAAAACCATTGGAACCGGGACGCTGCCAGCAAAAGAAGGAGTTTTGGCAAACGCACTCTCAGCAAATGCATCAGCCAGGCTTTTTCATAAGCTCCGTCCTCAATGATCTGCAGCCGCAGCCGAAACTGATATCCGGCCATCTGTTCCTCAAGCCATTCCCGCTGCCAGAGTGCTGCTGACGCGCCGACTGCAATTCCTCCCAAAAACAGAATCAGAACATACCATATTTTTTTCTTTCGGTTCATATCCACTGCCTGTCCGCGGCTGTAGAAGCGCCATGCATCCTGCAGAGCCCAACCATTTCAGATGCCGCTGTTATCATTATCCTATTTATATTAACCGCGTGTTTTTTCTATGACAACGCATATCATCGGAAATGCAGCCGTTACGTGACACATACCGATTGCAGGAATAATTTCAATGTACAAGATATTTATTTTTATATGCCAGGATCGATGCAATTGTTTTTACATCCTGCAGCTCTCCGGTATAAATTTTTTCACAAAGCTCATCCAGATCAAATGTCAGTACTTCGATGCATTCATCTGGATCCGGCTTGCGTGTGCCAGGAATCAAATCCGTTGCTACATAAATATCAACCAGCTCATTACAATACGCAATTGCCGTGCGAGTTGTCATCAGATACTCCAGCTTTCCTGCACGGTATCCAGTCTCTTCCTCCAACTCTCTTGCTGCGCATTCTCTAGTCGGCTCCTCCGGATAATCTCTTGCCCCGGCCGGAATCTCAATGGTATAACGATCCAGCGCGTTGCGGTACTGCCGCACCATTAGCAGCTTTCCATCCTCCTTTACCGCAACAACCGCTGCTGCGCCCTTATGACCAATAAAGTCCCAATGAGCAACCGTTCCGTCGGGCGTCAGGATATCATCCTGATAAATATCAAGCACGGAGCCTTTATATACTAGTTTTCTTCCGATTCTCTTTACATGATCCATGGTTTTCCTCCTTTTTCAGATAATGTACTCTCAGAATCTTTTTATACTTGATTTTACGAGAAGATTTTTGAACACAACCGGCGGAAAATCGACCGTAAAAGCAAATGCAGAAAAAACTCAGAGAATAACATGATAATATGCTCTAAAAGCAAAGAAACAGCGCTGCATGTTCTGCAGCGCCGCTCTTTATTTTGCTACATCGCTGGCTCTGGATTCCCGGATGACATTTACTTTAATCTGTCCCGGATATTCCAGTTCCGCTTCGATCTGCTTTGAAATATTTCTGGCCATCAGAACCATATCAGCATCTGATACCTGTTCCGGAATTACCATAACCCGAACTTCTCTTCCCGCCTGAATTGCAAAGGACTTCTCAACTCCCTTGAAGGAATTTGCAATGTCCTCAAGCTGCTTCAGACGATTGGTATAAGCTTCCAGAGTTTCTCTTCTTGCCCCAGGGCGTGCCGCTGAAATCGTATCAGCAGCCTGCACAATGCATGCAATAAGGGATGTAGGCTCAACGTCGCCGTGGTGAGACTCAACCGCATTGATGACAGTCGCGTTCTCGTGATACTTTCTGCACAGTTCTACGCCAAGCTGAATATGCGAACCTTCCATTTCGTGATCAACTGCTTTTCCGATATCATGCAGCAGACCAGCACGCTTCGCCAGACGGACATCCAGTCCCAGCTCTGCTGCGAGCAGTCCGGAAAGGTGCGCAACCTCGATGGAGTGTTTCAAAGCGTTCTGACCATAGCTGGTACGGAATTTCATGCGTCCGAGCAGCTTTACAAGCTCCGGATGAATTCCGTGTACACCAACTTCCAGCAGAGCCGCTTCGCCTTCCTCACGAATCATGACCTCTACTTCCTTCTGCGCCTTCTCTACCATCTCTTCGATGCGGGCCGGATGGATTCTTCCATCCAGTACCAGCTTCTCAAGAGCGATCCGGGCAACTTCCCTTCTCATCGGATCAAACGCAGACAGAATTACTGCTTCCGGCGTATCATCGATAATCAATTCCACACCGGTCAGTGTCTCCAGAGTACGGATATTTCTACCCTCACGGCCGATAATGCGCCCCTTCATCTCATCATTCGGCAATTGGACAACAGAAATCGTTGTCTCTGCCACATGATCAGCAGCGCATCTCTGAATCGCCGTCACAACATACTCTTTCGCCTTCTTGGAGGCCTCTTCCTTTGCGCGCGCCTCCATCTCCTTGATCATTTTCGCTGTGTCAAGCTTTACTTCATCTTCTACTGATTTAAATAAAAACTCTTTCGCCTGTTCGGAGGTCATACCGGAAATCCGTTCCAATTCCTGTGTCGCCTGTGCAGTAAGCTCATCAATCTTCGCATGCTTGCGGTTCAGACTTTCTTCCTTCTGATTCAAGCCTGCCTCCCGACGTTCCAGCGCCTCTGTCTTACGGTCAAGTGTTTCTTCCTTATTGACAGTCCGCTTTTCCATACGGGACAATTCACTTCTGCGCTCCTTAATCTCTTTATCAAGCTCATTCTTGGCTTTGAGATTTTCTTCCTTTGCCTCCAGCAGCGCTTCCCGTTTCTTACTTTCAGCGGTTTTCAGAGCCTCGTCAATGATTTCTCTTGACCTTTTCTCTGCGGTTCCGACTGTTTTCTGAAACTTCTTCTGCTGAAGTGCCGCGGAAACAAACCAGGCAATCACACCGGTAGCCACTGCAGCTATTACCGCAGCTATTATCGTTTCCACAGGAGCACCTCCTTATTTGGTTTCATTGCTATTCTGTATCTTTTGTCGAAGATTCCAAAAGGCAACACTTAAATTTTATACTACTTTATGTGAATTGTCAAGTCGGGAAGCGCATTTATTTCCTTTTTCCGTTTGTTTCTATCCACAGTCTGCATTTTCACGATGCAGAATCACTCCTCCCGAGACGCATATTCCTCTACCAGACGCTTTGACAGATCATAAGAAAAGCCTCTTCCTGTCAGGTAACGGATCAGACTCCACCTGGTCTTCTCGTCTGTCAGATCTCTGCCGCGGACATGCTTTTCCAATAGCTTTGCTGCTGTTTCTTCTTCCTGATGCCAGTCATCGCCAAGCGCTGCTTCGATCAACTCAGCATCCACACCCTTCTGGAGCAAATCCTGCGCAATCCGTCTCCGGCTCTTTTTTTCGCCCTGCTGAAGGACATAGTTTTCTGCAAACCTCCTGTCATCCAGATAGTGCATCTGCTTCACATAATCAATTGCGCTCTCTATGGCAAAAGGAGGGAACCCTCCCTCCTTAAGCCGCCTGCAGAGCTGCTGCTCTGTCCGATCTGAATATTCCAGCAACTTCATACAGCGCAGACGCGCCTTTTTCTCCAGTTCGCGGTTCTCGCCTTCTGAACCGGCTCCGGGTTCCTGCCCGGCCTGTATTTCTCGTTCGTTTTTCATTGCTGTCCCCCTCCGGCCGATATCTGCCGCTCTGCAGACGGCCATCACGGCTTTGCTTTACTCTTCCCCGGTCTCATCATCAAAATCAGGCTCTTCCTCCGTCTGTTCCTGTACTGCAGCTGCACTGACAGTAGAAACTGTACCACTTTCATCGGCAGCCAATCCATAATGAGCCCGCACTTTATTCTCAATCTCATTCATAATGTCCGGATGCTGCTCCAGATAAACCTTCGCGTTTTCGCGTCCCTGACCGATTTTTGCGTCATTGTAAGCAAACCACGCGCCCGACTTCTGAACAATCGACAGCGCCACGCCAAGATCCAGAATATCGCCGGACTTGGAAATTCCCTTGCCGAACATAATATCAAACTCCGCTTCCTTAAATGGCGGTGCGATTTTATTCTTAACAACCTTGATGCGGGTATGGTTTCCGATCATTTCGCCGCTCTGCTTGATTGCCTCTACACGACGGACATCCAGACGGACAGAAGAATAGAACTTAAGCGCACGTCCTCCGGTTGTTGTCTCTGGATTACCGAACATAACACCGACCTTTTCACGAAGCTGATT
>CAJMMH010000247.1 GCA_905214365.1 uncultured bacterium | reverse complement strand
TTTCAGGTAAAGAAATCATTTACAGGCTTCGCCCGAATTCGGTTGTCGTAGCCCACTAAGATGCCTCTGCGCGAAGAATGGAAGAAAAAATCCCGGAATTGTCTTTTGCGGGAGTATAGAAACGAGGAAAAAGAAATAAGATGGGATGTCTTGGAAATATTATATGGGCGCTGTGCGGCGGTCTGGTCAGCGCGCTTGGCTATCTGCTGGCGGGCTGTATCTGGTGTATTACAATTGTTGGGATTCCGGTCGGGATGCAGTGCTTTAAGCTTGCCGGGCTGGCATTGTTTCCGTTTGGAAAGGAAGTTCAGTACGGGGGAGGACTGGGAAGCTTTCTGCTGAACCTGATCTGGGCAGTAATTTTCGGGATTCCGCTTGCGTTGCATTCGCTGCTCTGGGGCTGCATTCTCTGCGTAACGGTCATTGGAATCCCGTTCGGACTGCAGCATTTTAAGATGGCGAAGCTGGCATTGATGCCGTTTGGAAGCGCCGTTTATTAAAAAGGCAATGATCGGCAGTATCTGTTATTATTTGAGCGCAGCGTGAACAGTAACAGGCATCAGAGACGTAAAATATTCAAAAAACAGTTGCTTTTTTCTGGAAAAAGCGGTATACTATTTAAGTCAGCAAGGCTGACATGCGCGAGTGGCTCAGTGGTGGAGCATGACCTTCCCAAGGTCGGGGCCGCGGGTTCGAATGCCGTCTCGCGCTTCTTTTTTTGCCTTTTTTAGGGATATGTACACGGAGGCTGGATGAAGCGTGCTGTACAGGATTCTGATTGGAGAGGAAAATTGTACTTTGTCAGGAACAATGCCAGGAATCGGGAAATCCGGTTGAAATTTAAAACAGCTTCTGTTAAAATGGACGCGGCGAATGAAAAGAGAGGAGTTAGAAAGATGCCGATTGAAGATGCGGAGAAATTCTCCAAAGCAGCGCAGACCAAAGCACAGTTGTTAAAGGAACATAAGGGAGTTTATTTTCTGAGAGCGGTTGTTGCCGGCTTTTTTATTGTCTGTGCAATGATTTTTTCTAATGTTGTTGCCAATACTTTTTTAAACAGTGATCCTGCAACGGGAAAGCTTCTGGCAGCGATTGTGTTTTCACTGGCGGTACTGCTGATTGTTTTTGTCGGAGGCGAATTGTTTACCGGCAATAATTTTGTCATGGCGTTCGGTGCATTTGACGGGAAGGTCAGCTGGAAGGAAGTTTTTAAAGTATGGGGCGTAAGCTATGCTGGAAACTTTATCGGATGCGTGCTGCTGTCACTGATTTTTGTTCTTGCGGGAGCGGCAGGAACTAAGGATTACTACAAGATCATTATGGACGTGAAGATTGCGGTTCCTGAGTCTGAGATTTTTTTCCGGGCAATTCTCTGTAACTTCTTTGTCTGCCTGGCGGTTCTCTGTGGAACAAAGTGTAAAGGCGACAGCCTGAAGTTTCTGATGATTGTTATGTGTATTGCTTCTTTTGTGATTTCAGGATTCGAGCACTGCATTGCCAATATGGCGACGTTTTCTACCGCGCTGATGCTGGGATATGATTATTCTATTGTGAAGTTGTTGGAGTGCCTGGTGATTGATACAATCGGAAACGCAATCGGGGGCGGACTGCTTCTTGCATGGCCGATCTGCCGGATGTGTGTGCGTGAAAAGAAGGTATAAACAGAAACAAATTGTGATATATCACTGAAAAGTAAGATTGATTTCCGGCATATTTTTTATTGACGGAGTAGATAAAGTGCGGTAAAATAAAAGTCCTTTTGCAAGAGGAGCGGAAAGAGACCTGCAAACGGGTCTCTTTTTCTGTGCGCAAAAACAGGCAAAATGATGACCGGGATAACCAGCCTGTTTGCGTAAACAATAAACGTCGTCTGTGGGAAGGCTCTGATCAGGTCGGAACAGCAATCAGTTAGGCGGCATTGTGCAATAGGTATTTTTATGGCAAAATCCATGAAAAGACAGACCTACTTGGCAAGATATGAAGCAAACGTATGACTACCAGGAGGAAGTAACAATGATTACAGTGGAGAACATTTGTAAGACGTACAAAGTTGCGAAGAGAAAAGCAGGGATGAAGGAAGCCTGCCGCAGTCTGTTTCACCGGGAGTACGATGAGATACGTGCCCTCGATCACATCAGTTTTCAAATCAACGACGGCGAGATGGTCGGCTATATTGGGCCGAACGGCGCCGGGAAAAGTTCAACAATCAAAGTTCTGAGCGGGATTCTGACGCCAGACGAAGGAACCTGCACGGTAGATGGGATGATTCCATGGAAAAACCGTGTTTCCTATGTCCGGACGATCGGAGTTGTATTCGGCCAGCGAACCCAGCTGTGGTGGGATGTGCCGGTCATTGATTCATTTGAGCTGCTCAGAGACATCTATTCTATTCAACCGAAAACATATCAGCAGAACTTAGAAGAGCTGACAGAGCTTTTGAATCTGGGCGAGCTGCTGAAAACACCGGCAAGGCAGCTGTCGTTAGGACAGCGGATGCGCTGTGAAATTGCAGCGTCGCTGCTTCACAGTCCGCGGATTTTGTTTCTGGATGAGCCGACAATCGGGCTGGACGCGGTTTCTAAGCTGGCTGTCCGGGATTTTATCCGGAATTTAAACCGCACACATCAGACAACCGTGATTCTGACAACACATGATATGCAGGATATCGAAGCGCTGACGGAACGGATTCTTCTGATTGGAAAAGGAAGAATCCTGATGGACGGAACGCCGCAGGAGCTTCGGCAGGGAGCCGCATCCATGGATGAGGCAGTTGCGAACCTGTATCGTTCCTATCGAATTTAAGGGGGTATTTTTATGAAGAAATATCTCTCATTTTTTCGAATGCGTTTTTTAATGGGAGTCCAGTACCGGGCGGCGGCAGCTGCCGGCGTAACGACGCAGTTTGCCTGGGGTTGTCTGGAGATTCTGGTATACCGGGCGTTTTATCAGGACAATGCGGCTGCGTTTCCGATGAGTTTTCAGGCTGTTGTTAACTATATCTGGCTGCAGCAGACATTTCTGATGCTTTTTATGGCATGGCGGATAGAGGGCGAAATTCTAAGCGGAATTTCCGATGGGAATATCGCTTATGAACTGTGCCGGCCAATCCGGATCTATGACATGTGGTTTGCACGGACGGCTGCATACCGTGTTTCCGGCACTTTGCTCCGGTGTATTCCTGTTTTTGCAGTAACGCTGCTGATTCCGGCACCGTATGGATTGTCGCTTCCGCCGGATCCGCAGACGGCTGCGCTGTTTCTGGTGTCGCTGCTGCTTGGACTGCTTGTGATGACGGGAATCGGCGTGCTGATGTATGTCTGCTGCTGTTTTACGATTTCAATTCAGGGAATCCGGATTTTCTATGGGGCAGCGTCCGAGCTTCTGTCCGGGCAGATCGTACCGCTTCCGTTTATGCCGGAGGCAGTAAGACGCGTGGTTTCCGTGCTTCCATTTGCATCGGTGCAGGATGTGCCGCTGCGGATTTATTCCGGCAATCTTGGAGGAGCTGCTGCAATTCGGGCGGTCGGCCTTCAGGTTGTGTGGCTGGTGGTTCTGGTTGCCGCGGGAAGACTGCTGGCAGGCCGGGCAGAGCGCAGAATGGTTCTGCAGGGAGGCTGATGATGGAAGAGATAAGGAATCAGAAACAAGTATCTGCTGTCCGGTTATATCTGCATTATGTCAGTGTCCATGTCCGTAGCGCGATGCAGTACAAGACCTCACTGGTGCTGATGACAATCGGTCAGTTTTTAGCGTCATTCAATGTGTTTGTCGGGATTACGTTTTTATTTCAGCGTTTCCATGAGGTGGCAGGTTTTAATTACAGTGAGGTGCTGATCTGCTATGCGTTGGTTTTGATGGAGTATTCCATTGCAGAAGTTGTCGCAAGAGGATTTGACGCATTTGGCTCCATGGTAAGAAACGCAGAGTTTGACCGGGTTTTGGTGCGGCCGCGCAATGAAATTCTGCAGGTGCTCGGAAGCAAGTTTGCGCTGTCGAGGCTCGGAAGACTGTTTCAGGCAGTCGTAGTGCTGGTTTACGGTCTGGTAACCGTTAAGATCGCGTGGAATCCGCTGCGTGTGCTGACCGTCTTTTTTATGATGGTCGGAGGAACCGCCGTATTTTCCGGACTGTTTCTGCTGTATGCCGCGCTTTGCTTTTTTACGATGGAAGGTCTGGAAGTGATGAATATTCTGACGGACGGAGCCAGGGAATATGGAAAATATCCGGTCGGAATCTATGGAAAACAGCTCCTGCGCAGTTCTGTACATACTTTCAGAGACTTGTTCGTCTTTC
>CAJMMH010000246.1 GCA_905214365.1 uncultured bacterium | reverse complement strand
ACTGCTTATTGCTCTTCGCAATTGAAGCAGGGGACTTCCTTGATTTGTTAAAAAATCATTTCTGCAATCTGCACGCCCTGGCTTCTAAAACTCAATTTCAATCGTCTGCGCACCTGAATCCTGCAGTTCCATTTCATAGTAATCCAGTTCCTGCGCGTTCACGCTGCTTTCCTGTTTCAGCGCAATGCTCCTGCCGTTTGCGTAAACATTTCGAATCTGGCATTCCTTTTTCACGGCAAACCCAAAACGTCCGCCGTCCGCCAGTGAAATCCGGATCTCTTTTTTGTCCGGACTGATCGCGGCGGCTGTCACTGCATGGAAGCTCATATATTTATCCATCAGACCAATCGGGATTACCGGAGAGCTTTTTGTATCCGGAATTGCCGTAAACAACAGACAGCAATACTCGTTTTTTTTCAAAACAACCGTAAGCTTTTCGGTCCGTTCCACAAGTTTCAACTGCTTCGTCTGCCGGTTATAAAGCAGGTACCTTCTTTCTTTCAGCTCCGGAATATCGGCTGCGCAGACCTCTGAGATCTGATCCTGCTCTGAGTATCCGAGATGAAACAGCGCGATTGCCCCATGCCTGCCGCAGACATTGGTTAGTTCCATGTTGTTTCCCTGTTCCGGACTGTTAAAGACGCTGTGCAGAGTCGGCAATGCGCTGCGATCCATCCGGAGAATCCGTCCATCGGAATAAATCAAAGGCCAGATACTTGACGGATCCGTTTCTCCGATCCGGTCGCTGACATATACCGGTCCGCCGCTGACCGCGCGCAGCAGCGCATGCTTGCCGCTTTCTTCCTGCCTGCTCCAGAACATATCCCAGTCTCCGTAGTATATCTGGGAATGATACAGCGCATTGTACGCGTTCTGCATCAGATGCTCGGCAAATCCCGTCTCTTTTTCCGGAAGGAAATCGTCGCTGTTTCTCGAAAGACCGCTTCCTGGACGTCCAAGCACATTTTCAATTGCCATTCCCATGCAGTTGATCAGATTTCCATTCATATACAGATCAACTGCCGCTTCTAGCGCCTTGTGTGCCTGACGAGCCGCACTACCGACACATTCCTGATTGCGGAAATAATTTTTTACCGCAGACTGTCCATCAACTTTGACAAAATCAATTCCCTGGCCGCTCAGATATTCATACCACTTCCGCCAGAATCCATATCCCTTTTCCGCGTCCGGATAGGGAAGAACCTTACCATTCCGATTCTAATACAGATTTTCCTTCCAGAACGTCTCCGCTTCGCTGTCCTTTAATACGCCGCCCCAGTAGCCGCCGAACGCATGCCAGACTCCAACCTGACGGATTGACGTATGTTCCTTCAGATCTTTTGTCAGGTTTAAGAATCCATTTGGAAACTTTGACTGCTCCGGCTTGTACGAATACAGCTTGGAATCCTGAACTGAAAGCCAGCCATCGTCAATTAAAAACCAGCGGACCGGCAGTTCCTTCTGCTGAAACTCATCTGCTTTCTGACGGATCTTCTGCTCGGTTACATCAGTATAGAACGCATCCCAGCTGCACCATCCGAAAAATTCAAACATGGAAGGAAACGTTCTTTTTTCCCGCATCGGCACGCCGTTTATTCGGCACGCTTCCTGCCATGCGGTATGAATGGTATCAAACAGATCCGTTCCCTCTGCATAAACCAGCGCAATTTCATCCAGTAAATCCACACCGGAAGCATACGCGGTCAGCTGGAGACGGATGCTCTGCGCATCCGCATTTTTGCCATTTCCAATCAGGTATGCTTTTGTTTTTTCACCAAGCATCGGAATCAGGCAGCCGTAAGTGACCGGTCTGCCGCTGGTACCTCCATATCTTAGAAAAACGGATTCCGTTCTTGCAGGCAGCCTGGAAAGTTCTGTTCCGAATCCAGGCCTTGTCCACCAGTCATTAAATTGGTACTGGCAGGAATAGCTCAGCTCACTCTCATCTGAAATCAACTCCAGTTCAACCGGAACTGCTGTTTCAAAGGTAACGCACTCACGCATCGTATTCTGCCGGATCGCTGCCTGCACCCGGATGGTGCAGACAGAATCATTCCCGGTCAGAATCAGCCGTCCGGAAAGATCACCCGGCTTCGTTTCGCCTGGCTTGCGTTCCGGCAAAATGCGGCATCCGGGAATCTCTGTCAATTCATAACATTGTGTTTTCGGATCCGTACCAGTCGGATCGCTGCTTTCTATCCGCATTGCACTCAGTTCAATCGGCTGCTTTTCTGTTTCCAGCCCAAATCTGACGTGTCCAATCTTCCATTGATTCATCGATAAGTCCTCTCATTCAATCACATATACAAAATGATTCCTCATTCCGTAATAAAACACACTGACACTTAAGCTTCTATCCTTAAGCTTCTGTTTCTATCAGCGTGCATTCCGAGTATTCATTTTCATTTTTCCGGAAGGTTCGGATCTGATACGGCCCAATCACATGCGGTTCTTCTTCACCCGGAAACTGAACCTTCCCGCCAATTCCTTCTGTCTCAATCACGTGAATGATGCCGCACACCATCCGTGAGTTCTTCGGAGTCTGCCGTATTGTTGTTTTCGCTATGATACCAGTCATCTTCAAACAGTACCGGAACCCGTTTTTCCAGCACAAACGGAAGTGTCCGTTCCTCCACCGGAAGAAGAAAAATCCACGCCGCAGGAAGCAAAAAAAGCTCCCTGGCTGCAGGCTGTGCCATCCAAACCAAACATACTATGATGCTCGCCCAGCAGAACATCATTCAGATAAAACCTTGCATCATAATCCACCCCGGAAAAATGAAGGATCTGCTTCTTTCCTTTCATCTTAGCTGGAAGCTCAAATTCTTTCCGGTAAATCCATGTTCTTTGAGGAATCCATTCCACCGCAAGGCTGTTTTTTTCATAAAAAGGATCGGGAATTTCGCCAATACGAAGCAAATCCGCAGTCGGGCAGCCCGGCACAACCGCCGGGCGCCAGAATCTGGTATCGCCGGTATGCTGCTTTTCTGCATTTCTCCAGATCCAGTCTTCCGCCAGAAAATCCTTGCAAGTCCATCCTTCCCCGCTTAAAAGGAAACGATTTTGCTTATATTCCATATTTCAGACTCCTTCAGGATAGACCTTTAATGTTTTTATTTCATAATTTCCGACTGGAACAACAACCTGCATTCCCGTCAGATCAAGCGGATGCTCTTCTTCCTCACAGAGATTGCATTCACAGACCGCCTTCACTCCAAAATGGAATAAAATAGAAACATCCTCCTTTTTATTGCCAAACTCAAAGAACCTGACAATCAATGCCGTCCCATCCTCTGATGGCTTAATCGTATCAATCTGAATATGATCACAGTCTGTCGATATCATACCATATGCGGAAGGAATATTCATTTCCTGCCCAGATTCTTTTTCTGATTTTGTCTTTTCAAGAACTGTTGACTGCAGCGGCTGATTCAGTGCAACCGCTTCCTCCTGCACCTTTGTTTCTTCAAATGATCCCGCATGCGGATAGAAGGAATATGTAAAATGATGAATCTTGCGGTCGGCTGTTTCATCCGGCTTTACTGCTGATTTCAGCAGGGAAAGTCCAATGACATTCTCCTGAATATCATATCCATATTTGCAGTCATTCATAATCGCAGCGCCATATCCGCCTTCTGAAAGGTCTGCCCATTTGTGTCCGGGAACTTCAAACTTTGCAAAATCCCACTCCGTATTGCTGTGAGTCGGTCGTTTTAGATTACCAAACTGGATCTCATAGGATGCCTCTTTTGCATGAACATTAACCGGAAAATACGTCTTTAAAAATACCTGTTTTTCCTTCCAATCAATGGTTGTCGCAAAATCAATACGACGATTTCTGGCAGATAAAATCATATCCTGTGTTATAACAGAATGATTAAAGTTCCAAGTCTGACGAAGTACCAGACGTTCGCCCTGAGTCAAAACTTTCGCATCTGTTCTCACAAAACTATGATACGGCTTTTCCTTATAATAAACATCCACATCCCATGCGTCAAACCGCTGCGGTTTATCTTCATATGCCCGGAGTACATTCATTGGTCTGCCACAGTCAACACGTCTTCCATTTTCTTTGTCATATAAAGATTCTATTTCTCCATTTTCATTCAGCTTAATCTGATAAAACGGAGTTTCAATTTCAGTCAAATTTGCTGTAATCGTGCATGAAAGCCTGCTCTTGTCCGCAATTCTTCCATTGCCTGCAGCCCTCGTAATCTGATATAACCGATATCCGTATGCAGGAATATTTTCTGCGTAAATCAGCATAGAATGCTCTGACGGACTGCAGAAAATCATACCATTTTCATCAGAGATCATGCAATCCTTTGTAATACTATCCTGGTACGCAAGCTCAATATAAT
>CAJMMH010000245.1 GCA_905214365.1 uncultured bacterium | reverse complement strand
TGATCAGTTTCAGGTTGCATCTGCTGCGACAAGCACGGAGGAGATTTACCGGGGAGTCGGCAACCCGGTGTATCCGCCTGCCAGGAGGGAACTGCAGAAGCATGGAATTTTCTGCGAGAGAAAGCGTGCGGTTTTGCTGCGGAGGGAAGATTACGATGCGTATGATTACCTGATTGCGATGGATGATGAAAATATCCGCGGGATTGAGCGGATCACAGGGCATCGCGGTGGAAAGATTCATAAACTGATGGAATACGCGGGCAGCAGCCGGGATGTTGACGATCCCTGGTACACCGGGCGGTTTGATGTGACGTACCGGGATATTGAGACAGGCTGCGAAGGTTTCCTGAAAGCAGTTGGCAATGACCGGAATACTGAAAAGATCCGAAAACAAATCCGGAAACATATCTATTTTTCCGGAGATGTGCAGGGAGTTGGTTTCCGGTACCGGGCAAACTATATCGCCGGAGCGCTTGGATTGACCGGTTGGGTGCGCAATGAATGGGACGGTCGGGTAGAGATGGAGATTCAGGGAACCGAAGCAGAAATTAACCGGATGATTCAGCTTCTGCACCAGCAGAATTATGTGGATATCCGGGGCATGGAGATGAAGGATATTCCATTGGAATATGAAAGCGGATTTCATATCCGATGAAGAGGGAAGCATAAAAACTCAGGCATAATAAGATCCTGAGGATGAGTTGAGCAGATAGGGGGACGCAGAATGGAGGAAAAGTTATACCGAAAAATTTCAAAAGTAACGCTTGGAAAGCAGCAGGCGGATTTGGTGCTTAAGAATCTGAAATTGGTGGATGTGTTCACCGGGGAGATTGTCGAGTCCAATGTGGCGGTGAAGGATGGACTGATTGCCGGTGTTTCCCGCAGTTACCGGGGAAAAAAGGAAATCGATCTGAATGGTCAGTACCTAGCGCCGGGATTTATTGACGCGCATCTGCATCTGGAGTCTACGATGGTGACGCCGAATGAGCTGGTTACGGCAGCCGCACTGAGAGGAACAACGACGTTTATCGTAGATCCGCACGAGGCGGCCAATGTCAGCGGAGCGGCCGGAATCGACTATATTTTGAAGCAGACCGAGCATTCTCCGGCAAATGTATATGTGATGATGCCATCGTGTGTGCCGGCAACGCAGGTAGATGACAACGGAGGGATTTTTTCTGCAAACGATATGTATCCGTATCTTGGAAATCCACGGATTCTCGGCCTTGGCGAGGTGATGGATGATCCGGCGGTGATCCGCGGCGACGAAAACATGTTTTCTAAGCTTGCGCTGTTTGAGAATCGGGTGATTGACGGGCATGCGCCGTATCTGCCGAACCGGGAGCTCAGCGCATACAAGATGGCAGGAATTGACACAGATCATGAAGCGGACAGCTTTGAATACGCTCTGGAAGAGGCGCGCAGGGGGATTCATGTACATATCCGGGAAGGCAGTGCCGCTCATAATCTGCGGGATATTGTGGAAGGAATTGTACGGACGGGAATTGATACGGAGTATTTTTCCTTCTGCACGGACGATAAGCATATCGAGGATATCCTGAGAGACGGGCACATCGGGTACAGCGTGAAGCTTGCGGTTTCTCTTGGCTTGGATCCGATAAATGCAATTAAAATGGCAACCATTAATGCGGCAAAATGTTATGGATTGAAACATCTCGGAGCGATTTCACCGGGATTTCAGGCAGATTTTGTTGTACTTGATAACTTAGAAGATCTGAATGTAACAGCCGTATTCCACCGAGGAAAACAGTTAGATCCGGATGCGCCGGTTCGTGTGCTTCCATGTGGAAAGGAACTGAAACATACGGTACATCTGAGCAGGATGAAGCCGGAGCAGTTTGTGCTTCCGATCCGGGCGCGGAAAACACATGTGATTGGAATTGATCCTGGACAGATTACGACAAGGGATCTGCAGTTTGCGCTGAAACGGACGGAAAATTATAAACCGGAGGATGGATTAGCAAAGGTCGCGGCGGTAGAACGTCACCATAACACAGGGAAGATCGGAACTGCGGTTGTGTCCGGTTACGGGATCCGGGGAGGAGCGGTTGCGTCTTCGGTATCGCATGATTCTCATAATATTGTTGTGGTCGGAGATAATGACAGAGATATGGCAATTGCGGTCAACGAAATTATCCGGACGCAGGGCGGATACACGCTGATAGAAAACGGCCGTGTTTATGAGACACTTCCGCTTCCTGTGATGGGACTAATGAGTGATGCCGGTTTTCCAAAGGTAAATGAAAGTCTTCATCGGATGATAAAAAAGGCACATGAAATGGGTGTTTTGGAGGGGATTGATCCGTTTATCACGCTGTCATTTCTTGCGCTTCCGGTAATCCCAAGTCTTCGCATTACGCCAAGGGGATTGTGCCGTATGACAGCTGGCGGACCGGAAATTCTGGAATAAAACAAGAACCTGCAGGCCGCGTGTTTTATCTGCACGCGGCTATTTTGTTGACAAAATAATTTTACTGTGCTATCATAACACAGTGCTAACAAATTAGCATACTAAAGTGTCCGGCGGACATCCGCGGGTACCATAAGAAGAGGAGACATTATGAGAAAGTTGGTTGCAGCGGCAGCAATGGCCGGAATGGCGGCAATGGTAATGACAGGATGCGGAAAGAAGGCTGAGACACAGACAACAGCGGCAGCGACCGTTGAAAGTGCAGTAAAGACAGAAGCTGAAACGGAAAAAACAGCGGAATCTGCGGCAGAGACAGTAAAAGAAACAGAGGCAGAAACTACGGCGGAGAAAACCACAGCAGAGGAAACTGCCGCAGAATCAAAAACGGCAGAAAAGACTGATGCTGCAGAAACGGAAACTGCCGGTGAGACTGCAGAAACGGAAACTGCCGGTGAGACTGCAGAAGAAACGGCAGACGAGGCAAAGGCGGATCAGAAGACGTTCACGGTTGGCTTTGACGCGGAATTTCCGCCGTATGGATATCGTGACGAAAGCGGCGAATATGTTGGCTTTGACCTGGATCTGGCGGCAGAAGTATGCGAACGGCAGGGCTGGGAGCTGGTGAAGCAGCCGATCGACTGGGACGCGAAGGATATGGAATTGTCCTCCGGCGCGATTTCCTGCATCTGGAATGGTTTTACTATGAACGGAAGAGAGGATGAATACACCTGGTCCGATCCGTACATTGACAACAGCCAGGTATTTGTTGTAGCGTCTGACTCCGGAATCAAAGACAAAGCGGATCTTGCCGGAAAGGTTGTAGCGGTTCAGAAGGATTCTTCCGCGTTGGCTGCGCTGAATGATGAGGAAAACGCGGACAATATCGCGTTGAGGGATTCTTTCAGCCAGCTGATTGAGTATGCAGATTATAATACGGCATTCATGGATTTGGAGCAGGGAGCGGTTGATTCTGTAGCGATTGACTTAGGAGTTGCCGAGTATCAGATTGCAAAGCGGGAAGAGGGCGCGTATGTGATGCTGGAGGGTGACGACAATAAGCTGGCATCGGAGCAGTATGCAGTTGGTTTCCTAAAGGGCAACACAGAGCTTCGCGATGAGGTTCAGAAGACACTGGATGAGATGGTCGCTGACGGAACATTTATGGAAATCGCCGATAAATGGGGACTTTCCGACAGCGTCTGCCTGGAAAAATAAGGAGCGGGATACATGAATGTAATGGCTATGACGGCACAGTTAGCGGAAGGCTTTCTTGTTACGGTAGAAATATTCGCTTTGACGCTGCTGTTTTCACTGCCGCTCGGTATGCTGGTTGCGTTTGGAAGAATGTCGAAGTGCCGGATTCTGCGGATTATTTCCAAAGCGTATATCTCTGTGATGAGAGGAACGCCGCTGATGCTGCAGATTATTGTTGTGTATTTTGCACCGTTCTATATGTTTCGATTAAAGCTGGGAGCCGGATACCGGTTCCCGGCAGTCATTCTGGCATTTGTGATCAATTATGCAGCGTATTTTGCTGAAATTTATCGTTCCGGTATCGAATCCATGCCGGTCGGGCAGTATGAAGCGGCGGAAGTGCTCGGCTACAGCCGTGCGCAGACCTTTGTACGGATCATTCTTCCGCAGGTAATCAAGCGGGTGCTGCCGTCGATCACAAATGAAACGATTACCCTGGTAAAGGATACGTCGCTGGCATTTACGATTTCCATCGCGGAAATGTTCACAGTCGCCAAGCAGATCGGCGCGGCGCAGACTAGCGTGATGCCGCTTCTGGCCGCAGGTGTATTTTACTATGTATTTAATCTGATTGTTGCATTTGTGATGGAATATGTCGAGAAAAGGCTTTCCTATTATCGCTAGAGCGTGTTTGAAAAATCATTCCCGCAATCTGCACGCCTTAATTTGCGGTATCTTTTGCCCAAA
>CAJMMH010000244.1 GCA_905214365.1 uncultured bacterium | reverse complement strand
GCCGACACGAGATACGGAAATACCAGGGTTAACCGCCGGCATGATGCCTGCGTGGAACAGCTCAGTCTCCAGATAAATCTGTCCGTCCGTAATAGAAATTACGTTGGTCGGAATGTACGCGGATACGTCTCCTGCCTGCGTCTCAATGATCGGCAGCGCGGTCATAGAACCGCCGCCCTTCTCATCAGAAAGCTTTGCCGCACGCTCAAGCAGACGGGAATGCAGATAAAAGACATCACCCGGATATGCCTCACGGCCCGGCGGTCTGCGGATCAGCAGCGAAATTGCGCGGTACGCAACCGCGTGCTTGCTCAGATCATCATAGATGATCAGGACATGCTTGCCCTGATTCATAAAATACTCACCCATCGCGCATCCGGAATACGGGGAAATATACTTCAGCGCATCTGCTTCGGACGCGGTTGCCGCAACAACGATGGTATAGTCCATCGCGCCGTTCTTCTGCAGATTGGCAACTAACGACGCAACGGACGAACGCTTCTGACCGATTGCGACATAAATACAGATCACATCCTTGCCCTTCTGGTTCAGAATGGTATCGACCGCAATGGTCGTCTTTCCGGTCTGACGGTCGCCGATGATCAGCTCACGCTGTCCTCTTCCGATCGGAACCATCGAGTCGATTGCCTTGATTCCTGTCTGCAGCGGCTCATATACGCTTCTTCTCTCGCAGATACCCGGCGCATTGCTCTCAACCGGACGGTAATCTGCCGCTTTGATCGGACCGTTTCCATCAATCGGCTGTCCTAATGCATCGACAACGCGGCCGATCAGTCCGTCTCCAACCGGCACGGAAACAACCCGGCCAGTTCTTTTTACCGTCTGTCCCTCACTGATTCCCTCATCGGAGCTGAACAGGACAACGGATACATTATTCTCTTCCAGATTCTGTGCCATGCCGTACGTGCCGTTTTCAAACTCCAGCAGCTCGCCTGCCATGCAGTTTGTCAGCCCGCTTGCACGGACAATTCCGTCTCCGACCATCAGGATGGTTCCTGTCTCCTCCCTGGTCAGGACGTTCTGATAATACTTAATCTGACTTCGGATGACTTTGGATATTTCTTCCGGCTTCAAATTCATAGTTTCCATTCCATCCTTTATATTTAGTATGCGGATTACTCTTCCTGTGTTTCCTTCAGATCCCGGTGCAGGCGGCGCAGACGGCCGGCTACTGTACCATCGTACTGAAGCCCCTCCATCTCTACCCGCAGTCCTCCGAGAACTGACGGCTGCAGCTTTTCGGTCAGAATCACCTGCTTGCCGCTCTGCTTCTGCAAACGATCCCTGAGCGCCTGCTTCTGGCTCTCAGTCAGCGCAACCGCGCTGTATACCTTTGCTCTGGCGATTCCGTGATCGCTGTCGTAGCGTTCCTGATAAGCCTCGACGCAGCCGCTGTACTCCGCTAACAGATTCTCTTCGCAGAGAATTTTGAGAAAGTTCAGCAGATACGGATGCAGGCTTTCTGCAAATGCCTGATCAAGCAGACCGTATCTCTCTTTTTTCGGAAGAGACGGCTCCGCTAACAATGTGCGGTACGATGGATTCTGCGAAAACAGCGTTTCAACCTCTCCCGCCTGCTCCAGGATCGCCTGTGTCAGTCCCTCTTCCTTTGCGAGATCATACAGGCTGCCGCCATATATTCTGGCTGTCTGGGTCATGATACATCACCTACATTTTCAATCATTTCGTCGATCAGCTTCTGATGATCTGCCTCACTGATTTCTCTCTCAATTACCTTACCGGCAATCTCCATGGCGATATCTCCGATCTCGCCCTTCATCTGGTTGAATGCCTGTACCTTTTCCTGTTCGATATCCGCGTCCGCCTTCTGCTTCAGAGCCGCAGCCTGTACCTGCGCTTCTTTTACAATTGCCTCACTCTGCAGTGCTGCCTGACGCTGCGCGGTCTGGATGATCTCTCTTGCATTCGCGTTGGCATTGGCAAGATTCTTTTCGTAATCCGCCTTCATTGCCTGCGCTTCGCGGTTTGCCTTTTCCGCGTCCGTGATCTGCGCGTCTGTCATCTGTCTGCGTTTTTCAATCACCTCATTGATCGGTTTGAACAGGAAACGCTTGATCAGATATACCTGAATAAACAGGTTGCAGATCTGCGCCACAAAGGTCCAGGGTACAATAGTAACCAGTTCCTGTACGTTCATGTTAACCTCCTGAATGATGCGATGCGCTTTCACAAAATACACTTATGAAAGCACATGATGCTGACGGTTTCTTATTTCAGGAAATTCATAAACATACCCGGAGCAACGAAAATCAGCAGCAGACCGGTTACGAAACCGTAAATACCGGTTGTCTCGGCAATTGCGCATCCTAACAGCATTGTGCTTGTTACATCGCCCTTGCACTCCGGCTGGCGTCCGATTGCTTCCAGTGCCTTTGCTACTGCGTTACCTTCACCGATACCAGGTCCGATACCTGCGATCAGTGCAAGACCTGCGCCGATTGCGCAGCCCGCCAGTGCGATACCCTTTGCAAGTAACTGAAAATCCATAACTTTTCCTCCTGTTTGTCTAATAGTCTTTGTATTAATCCTCGCTTGCTGCATTTGCAATGTACATAACAGTCAGCATGCAGAAAATAAATGCCTGCATCACGCCGGAGAACCAGTCGAAATATACCGACAGAATCGCCGGGACGCCGACATCAAGGAACGGAATCTGATTCAGTCCCCACGGCAGGAACTTAAACAGCGCTGATGACGCAACCGCAAGCGCGGCATAAATCAGCCCGTTGATTACAACACCGGAAAGAATATTTCCGAAATGACGGCATGCCATGCTGACCGGAGTTGCCAGCTCAGACAGTATGTTGAACGGCGTCATCACCGCAATCGGCGTTGTAAAGCCCTTCAGATAGCCTCCGACTCCGTTTGTCTTAATCTTCTGCGCGGTAATCATGATAAATACCACAATTGCCCATGCCGCTTCTGTTGACAGATCGGCTGTCGGGCTGCGCAGACCGATTAGACTGATCAGATTGGAAACCACACTGGTTGTAAACAGCGCGGCCACAAACGGAATCATCTGGTCGAACTTCGTTCCCATGTTGCTCCGGACGAACTTATTGGCGGTCTCTACCAGCATCTCAGCCACCGCCTGCCGCTTGGAAATATGATCCACGCTCAGATTTCTTGTCAGAAAAATGCACAGCAGCGTGATCACCGCCATGACAATCCAGCTGACCAAAATGGTTTCCGAGAACTCAAAATCGCCGAAGAACGGGATATCAAGCGGGATTGTAAAAAAGACCTTCGGCCCGCTCACTTCAAAATTCATTTATTTGTTGTCACCCCTTTCCGCTTCAGCAGCTTCCCTGCTGTCCGGCTTTTCGTTTCCTGATTTTTTCTGAAGAAAGATATAGTAAATCTTTACGGTCAGACTCGGAAACAGCAGCGGCACGATACCGGCCACCGCGTTGAATACCGGAACAGTCATCGCCAGAATGATCCAGATGATCTGCAGCAGGATGCGCTGGCTGTAGCTCGCCTTCATCCGCTGATAGGCGCGCTTATCATCCGTCTCTTTTGCAACGTGCTGCACCGTAATTCCCATCAGGAAAAAATTCAGCACAGCGACCGCTCCGCCGCCAAGGCCGCCCAGAACTACCGTATAATTAAACGGTACCTGTTCCGGAACTGCCGCATGAAGCGCCGCGAACACCAGAATCATCACAGCAACACCGATTCCTGTTCCGGCCGCAATGCGGAGCGTCTCTTTTTTTGTTGCCTCCTGAACCATACTCCTACTAACCTCCATCCTTTTTCCGGCTGACGGCCATCAGATATGATCATTAAACGCCGCGGGCTTTTTTTCTGTTCCCTTTTTCTTATCCATCCGTTTCTGATGCTTCATCACGGAACAGTAAAATTTGTACGCTGACATTGCGCTGCTTCCAAGCCCGAATAAAATTCCAGGCAGATATACCCACAGTCCGACTCCGAACCGGCTGCACAGCCACCAGCAGAATCCGATGCACAAAAGCAGGGGCATCATCAGTGTAATCGCAAGCTGTATGATCATCATTTCCTCCTTTGCCGTCCGTTTCAGTATATTACAAAACAAATGGAATTGCAACGCCCAGAACCTATAAAAATTTTGTGAAAAATCCGCTTATTTTCGTTCTGCTCTGTCTCTGAAACAGCAAATCATTTCATTGGTCAGCGAAATATCGTCAAAACCGTCCTGAATAGAGTCGATATCCTCCCTCTTTACCCATTCTGCCACAGACAGCTCTTCCTCATCCATCCGGATTGCGTCGCTTCCATCCAGTTCGCAGAAATATCCCATCAGCAGCGTTTCGGAAAAGCCCCACGGCTGACTCTTATAGTAGCGGATATTTTTTACCCGGATCCCGGCCTCTTCCATGACCTCTCTGGCTACTGTTTCCTCTGCGGTCTCTCCGATC
>CAJMMH010000243.1 GCA_905214365.1 uncultured bacterium | reverse complement strand
GGGAAATGAAATATACGCTTCTGTATGAGGGACGGAAGCAGCTGCGCCGCACAAAGGCAAAGTCGTCACCGGATACGATGGAGACGGATCTGTACCGTCAGACGGTGATTGCGGATATGATTCAGCAGGAGAAGGAGCCGGACGATGAAAACATGCTGGATATCCTGGAAAAGATGAGCCGCGGCATGGAAACCGGCGCGTTCAACGGCCTGTTGGAAGGTTTTGGTACATTTGTAAAGGAATACTGCGGATTTATGTTTGACAAGGACGAGGTGAAAACGCTGTATGCCTGCCGGAATATCCGGGATGCGATTGTCGGCTGCTCGAAGCTGTATCAGCGCAGAGGAACCGATCTGACATACCGGGAAGAGGCGCTGCTGCGCAATTTCCTTGATTTGTTTGAGGCAGATGAAATCATTGATTCCAATTCCGGACTGACCAGGGTTCTCTGCGGAGAAGATGAGGAAGCGGCAGCAGCCTCGGCACCCGGACAGGAACCGGGCAAGCGTCTGATGTATACGGATGATTATGATGATCTGGCGTAATCGATGAATCGGAAGAATGCCGCAGAAGCGCCCGGCAGCTGGATTTTTCAGCGGGGAATGTCTGGGGGCAGATGTTTGTTTCGGAAATGACAAAAGGCGGAGGATGAACGGAAATGCTTTTATATGTGATTAATGTGGATGCCTGCATTCACACGGAAAATTATCAGATTTTTTTCTATGAACCTGCCGCCGGAAAAAAGCTGGAGCTGTACGGGGCATCGTGGAATCCGGAGTCTCTGACCGGCGCGTTTCGGGAAATTGCGGACCGGATCAACCGCAGGGGACTGCAGTTCGGGGATTATCAGGTGGTTGTCTGTGTGCGCAGGCAGGAAAGCGAACGCCTGCGGGAAACAACGCTGTACGCAAAAGCAATGGTTCATCTGGCACTGGAGCAGTCAGGGATGCTGCCGGTGATTACGGCATCGGGAACCAGAAAGGTAACGGTGCTGTTTCAGGTGGAGCAGCCATACTACGGGACTGTGCCGCGGACTGCCGCCTGGGAAGAAGAACAGAGCGGTCTTGACAGCCTGCTTGACCGCCTTGGTTTAAAGCAGCAGGAGGAAAAGGAAAGGCAGACCGCAGATGAGTGGGAAGTCCGGCTCAGAGAAGCGGTTTCTGCCGGGCTTTCCGGGAAGGATCCTGTGACCATGCAGCTTGGCCGAAAGCTGTCGGAGACACTGGAAGCGGAGCGTGTCTGCCAGGAAACAGAGGAAAGCGATCCGGACGAGCAGCCGGTCATGGAGAATGACCCAGAGGAAGCGACGGATGAGGAAGAGAAGGAAACGCTTACCGCCCGGGAAGCAAACGGGTATTTAAGCCACCGCGTCCGCAGCCTGTTGGATGGAAGCGGCATGAACCGGGATCTGGAGGTGATTTACTGGCCGGTTGCCGGAAGGCAGGGACGGGCAGGCATGGTCGGAATGTTAAGTCTGATTGAGCTGCTGCGGACTGGCGGAGAGATTACGCCGGCACGCGCTGCCAGATGGAGCGGTGGACTGACGCCGAAGGAAGAGAGGAATCTTCTTTCCTCGTATCGGCACACCGTTGACGGCTACCGGTATCAGCTGCAGGAGCTTTGCGCGCGTTTGGAGCAGGAAGAGCTGCCGGGAGCGGAACAGGAACGCCAGCCGTACCACGCGCCATCGATGCCGGAGCTTCCGGCGGAGATGGAAGAGCATATAGAGCGTGTCCGCCAGCAGCTGGAAAGCTGCCGCATTTCACTGCACCGCAGCCGGAGAAAAGAAGCCGCTGTGCGTGTCAGCGAGATTGCGCAGATGTTAGCGCAGTCGCTTGACGGGCTGGAGGACGAACTGCGGCAGTACCAGAATCAGGTACTTGCGTACCTATACCGGGAATTGGAAGGCGATGGAACAGCACCGCAGACAAAGCAGATCATTTGGAAGCAGGTTCCGCAGACAGACGGAATTGCGGATGAACAGGGAGCAAAAGAAGCCGTTGCAGCATGGGAGCAGAAAATGAAGCGTCTAACTGACTGCACAGCACTGACCGGTCCCTGGACGTCGCTTGGATACCTGGCCGGGATGACTGCAGCTGCCGCGGTTCCGTGGATCTGCTGGCAGGGAGAGATGCTGATGGATAAAAGCAGGGTTTTGCCTGCGCTTGCGGCTGCGTCTGCAGTTACGGGAGGCACATTGCTTCTGCAGGTGAGGATTCCAGGCTACTTTATCCGGATGATCGGAAAGAACTACGATGAGTTGGAGCGAAGACTTCTGCTGCTGCTTGACCGTTATCAGGAACGCGCGGAATGGATCCGGGAAACGGCTGCAGAATGGATTATCGAAGAAAAAGCGCGCCAGGAGCAGAAGACGCTTCTGGAAGAAACGCGAGGTCGTTCCCGTCTGGCAGCGCAGAAGGCAGGCTGTCTGACTGCCATCCGCAAGCTGCGGGCGGGGCTCGATGTATTCAGCGCGCTTGGCGATAAAGAGACAAAGGAAAACAGCTTTGGAACAGAACTGCGTCCAGAGGAAAATCCGGAAATTCAGAGGCGGATTCACATGCCGTTTGATTTTGAACGGGGAGAAGCTGGAAATGAAGGCTGCTGGCCGGTTATGTACCGGGAAGGAGGGGAGCAGGAATGAACGATATTCTGACGTTTGTTATAGTTGCAGTCTGTTGCCTGCTTCTTTTCGGGCTGCAGCACGGGATTATCCGGATGACAAGAGGAAACAGTATCCGGATCCGCAGATACCGGCAGACAGCTGCAATCGGGATCTTGTGCATTCTCTGGATGCTGCCATGGACACAGAATATTGTTTTAGATACATTTCGGCAGCTGATACGTGCGAAAGGAGCGCAGGCGTTTCAAAGTACGGTATTTGTCCGGCGCAATTATCAGGTTTTCTGGGTATTGATGTTCCTGCTGTATGCCAATCTGCTGGCAACGGCCTGCGGGTGGCTTGTAACCAGGATCTTCGAGGCTGGTGCCGGACGGGGAAATGAACAGAGGGCGCATGAGGCGTCTGTCAGTCTGTGGAAGCGGCTTCTGTGCCTGCCATGGCAGCTTGCAGAACTTTGTTACGAAGAATGCGGCAAGGGGTTTGTACTTCGGCCGTGGGCGGCGGTACTCGGCAGATGGACCGCCAATCTGGCAGCAGTGCTCCGAATTATTCTGTGGGGAGAGCTTCTGGCCGGATGGGCAGCGCTGTATCTGAAGATTCCGTTTTTGCAGTATGACGACGGCGCAGCACGTCTGTCCTGGTATCTTCTGCCGTCAATCTCTTGGCTGGCAGCAGAGACAATCAGCGGGTTTCTGGGCGTCTGCCCGCAGGAAGCGTCCACGAACATGCAGGCACAGCGCAGTGTTTCTGGGAAAAATGACAGAGTCGTTTACGGGGCATCCAAAAACGCGCAGGGACAGAGCGGCGCGGAAGTGCTTTGCGGACTGTTATGCGCCGGAACATCGGCGGCGGTGCGTCCGGAATTGTCAGAACAGGAAGATGGAGTAAAGCTTGTACTTCCTGACTGGATGATTCCGTGGCTGTATCATTGTTTTGCAGAACGGAAACGGGTGATGGTTGTCTGCGAAAGCGGAGAAGAGGCGCGGTGGAACGCGGCGATTGTCCAAGGCTTTGCCGCAGCCTGCGACGGGATCTGCCCGGTGCGTATCGCCGGGGCAATGGAAATCCGAAACCGGCAGGACTGTGACCTCCTTCTGATGAGTGCCAAAGAACTTGTATGCCTGGAGCCGGATCTGGTATTTCCGTTCTGGTATGAACAGGCGCAGGCGGTTCTTGTGACACAGACGCACCGCCTGCTTGCGCGGACCGGCGGCCGGACTGATTCCCTGTTTGCGCTGTGGAACCGGAAAAAACAGCGGATGCAGTATGTGTTCTTAAACTGCAGCGGAAGCGCGCAGGAAGCGGAAGCCCTTCGCTACTATGCTGCGCAGCCGGTTGCGGAAAGCAGCGGCATTGGAAAACGGAGAGCGGACGGCATCGGCGGCTTGGACCGAATGGGAGTAGACCGGGCAGCAGCGGTTCGAGGTGAAGGTACGGGTCTGTCGAGAGAACTGGTATTGTGGTGCCTGGATTCGCAGGCCGGGCGCATGCGCCGTCTTCTTCTTGCAATGGAGCGGGAGAACGGTGTGCCGGAAGCGTGGCTGCTCAAACAGCAGCAGCGTCTTGGCATGGACAGCATGGGAAGCGAAGAGTTTCTTAGACAGGTGTTGAAAACCGTGTTTCCAGAGTATCCGGTCATGAATCTGTATGACAGCTTTTTATTCTGGGAGTCGCCGGAAGCGGACGGACTGAAGAGCAGCTGGCGGATCCGTCTGACTGACCGCGAGCTGATGCGTCGTCTGAACTGGGAAGAGAGCCAGGCCGGAATTGACCAAGGCATGAAGGAAGATCCGTGCGCAAAGGAAGAACGAAGCGTGAAGAATCCGGTCAGTACATTGAAACCTTGCAGTCGTTTGTAGCGGGCGTAAATATCCGAAGCAA
>CAJMMH010000242.1 GCA_905214365.1 uncultured bacterium | reverse complement strand
TAGACGGCGAGGCAATGGACATTGTTCAGGGGACTGCATTCCGTGATCCGGTGAAGGTATATTCCGGTGACTACTGCGAAGCGGAAGGATCTGATATTGTTATCATTACCTCCGGCGTTGCAAGAAAACCTGGACAGAGCCGGATTGATCTGGCCCAGACCAATGTAAATATTATCAAGAGTATTGCTCCGGAACTGAAAAAGCACTGCCCGGACGCTCTGTATGTCATTGTTGCAAATCCGGTTGATATTTTAACCTATGCGTTTATCAAGTTTTCCGGCATTCCGGCAAACCGTGTCATCGGTTCCGGTACGCTTCTCGATACGGCAAGACTGCGTTATATTCTTTCCGAGAAGCTTTCTGTCGGTCAGAACAGCATCAGCGCCTGCGTATTCGGAGAACATGGAGACACTTCGTTTGTTCCGTGGTCAACCGCTTCCATTTCCGGCGTTCCGATTTATGAATTTGCGGATCTTGCGGCAAAGGATGGCGAAAAGGTAAGCGCGCTCGACGAAGAAGAGATCATTACGTACGTTCATAAGTGCGGCGGCGAGATCATCAAGAGAAAGGGTGCAACCTTCTATGGTGTTACCGCATCAGTTGTTGAGCTTGTCAGCATGCTGACAAGCGCATACGATTCCCTGACAACTGTGTCGGTACTGGTTAACGGCGAGTACGGTGTTAATGATGTGTGTCTCAGCTGTATGGCTCTTGTCGGCCCGCAGGGTGTAAAGGGAATTATTCCGGTAAAGCTGACGCAGGAAGAGACAGAGAAGTTCCAGAAGAGCGCGGCTGCGCTGAAGGATGTTCTTGAAAAGCTGAACCTGGAGTAATCGTTTTCAGGGAAGCAGAATACAGAAAACAGACTGACCGTGGCTGCAAAATCTGCAGCCACGGCTTTGACACGCTTTGGAACCAGTATAAAACCCGGTTCTGACGCAGAAATTCATAAAGACCGTTCCGGTGCGCCAACCGCGCCGGCGCGTAAAGAGGAGGAAAAGTTATGGAGTATCGTATTGAAAGAGATTCCATGGGCGAGATGAAGGTGCCGGCAGACAAGTACTGGGCGGCTCAGACGCAGAGAAGTTATCAGAACTTCAAAATCGGCGGCGAGAAGATGCCGGCTGAGATTGTTCATGCGTTTGGTATCCTGAAGAAGGGCGCTGCGATCGCAAACTGGAAGCTTGGAAAGCTCGATGAGGAGCGCAAGGACGCAATCTGCGCGGCTGCGGACGAGGTGATCGACGGTTCTCTGTCTGATAACTTCCCGTTAGTTGTATGGCAGACCGGAAGCGGCACTCAGTCCAACATGAACGCGAACGAGGTTATCGCAAACCGCGGCAACGCAATCGCCGGCAAAAAGCTGCTTCATCCGAACGATCACATCAACATGTCCCAGAGCTCCAATGATACGTTCCCGACCGCACTTCATATCGCGGCGGCAATGAGCATTGAGGATCGCCTGTTCCCGGCAATGGACCGCATGATTGAGACGTTAAAGCGCCTTGAGGCAGAGAATGACGATGTGGTAAAGAGCGGACGCACCCATCTGCAGGACGCGGTTCCGATTAAATTCTCCCAGGAGATCAGCGGATGGAGAAATATGCTTGAGAAAACAAAGACAATGTTGGAGCTGTCTCTTCCGGGATTAAAGGAGTTAGCACTCGGCGGGACTGCTGTTGGAACCGGACTGAACGCGCCGAAGAACTTCGGCGAGACCGTTGCCGCTGTTATCAGCGAGCTGACCGGCAAGGAGTTCACAACTGCAGCGAATAAGTTCCATGCACTGACTGCAAAGGATGATATTACATTTGCCCATGGCGCGCTGAAGGCACTGGCCGCTGATATGATGAAGATTGCCAACGATGTACGCTGGCTGGCAAGCGGTCCGAGATGCGGCCTCGGCGAGATTAAGATTCCTGAGAACGAGCCGGGAAGCTCCATTATGCCAGGTAAGGTAAATCCGACGCAGTGCGAGGCAATGACGATGGTTGCCGTACAGGTTATGGGCAACGACGCGGCAGTCGGTTTCGCGGCAAGCCAGGGTAATTTCGAGCTGAACGTATTTATGCCGGTAATCGCCTACAACTTCCTGCAGTCGGTACGTCTGCTTGCGGACGCAATTACGTCCTTCCATGACAACTGTGTGGTTGGCATCCAGGCAAACCGCGACAAGATGAGCCACAACCTGCATAATTCTCTGATGCTGGTAACCGCTCTGAATCCGTACATCGGCTACGACAACGCGGCTAAAACGGCAAAGAAGGCCTTCAAAGAGAACATTTCCTTAAAGGAAGCGTGCGTAGCGCTTGGCTTCCTGACGCCGGAGAAGTTCGACGAGGTTTTCCATCCGGAGGAAATGGTATAATTTTGCTATGAAAGTCCTGGACGGCAGCCATGAACCCGCCATGTCTGCATGAGCGGATTCATGGATATCGGACAGGCTAGACCGTATGAGTAAGTAGGGCGATAGCCCGGATTACGAATGCGGTCGGCAGTTACGGGAGCACCACAGGTGCGGAGTAACTGACTTTCATATTGTCAACAGCCGCGCGGATCTGCCGCACAACGGGTCACGCGGCTGCAGATTGAAAGAAACAAGAAGGAGAAGCACATGAAATACAGTTATTATCCGGGCTGCACCCTGAAAACAAAAGCAAAGCAGTTAAATGACTATGCGATTGCATCGGCGAAGGCTCTTGGGATGGAACTGGAGGAGATCGATAACTGGCAGTGCTGCGGAGGCGTTTATACCGCCGCAGACGATGAGATTGCCACGAAGCTGTCTTCTGTCCGCGCGCTGGCCCAGGCCAGAGATAAGGGACAGGATCTGCTTACCCTCTGTTCCGCCTGCTACAATGTAATCAAGCGTGTCAACAATGATATGAGAACGAAAGATGAGTTCTGCTCCAAGGTAAACAGCTATATGGCTCCGGATATGGAGTATCACGGAGAGGCAAATGTGGTTCATTTCCTCGAAGTTCTGAAAAATGAAATCGGATTTGCAGAGCTGAAGAAAAAGGTCGTAAACCCATTGAAGGGAAGAAAGATCGGAGCATATTACGGATGTCTTTTGCTTCGCCCGGGTGACGTGATGGAATTTGATGATCCGGAGAATCCGCAGATCATGGAAGACTTCATCAAGGCACTTGGCGCAACGCCGGTACTGTTCGCACAGAGAAATGAATGCTGCGGCGGCTACCAGACGCTGAACAATAAGGACCTGGCAGCGAAGCGCAGCGAGGCGGTGGTTTCCTCCGCACTGGGAAGAGGGGCGGACTGTCTGATTACCGCCTGTCCGTTATGCCGTTACAATCTGGTGACCAACGCGGTCAGCGAGATTCCGGTTTATTACTTTACCGAGCTGCTTGCAGAGGCTCTGGGCGTGAAGGAGGGTTAACATGGTTGTAGATAAGGAAGCCATTTTACGGATCAGCGGTGTCAATCCGCGCAAGTGCATGAAGTGCGGCAAATGTTCCGGAACCTGTCCTGCATATGATGAGATGGAGTATCATCCGCATCAGTTCGTCAGCATGGTTGAAAACGGAGATCTCGAGCCGCTTCTGGCGTCCGAGTCCCTGTATCTTTGCCTGTCCTGCATGGCATGCGTGCAGAGATGTCCGAGACAGGTCGCTCCCGGCAAGCTGGTTGAGGCTGTCCGTCTGGCAGTTGTCCGTCAGCAGAATCAGGATCATCTGACGCCGGACGAGATTCCGGGTCTGTTAGAGCCGGAGCTGCCGCAGCAGGCAATCGTCAGTGCGTTCCGTAAATACAAGAAATGATTCTTCGCGCAAGCGATTACAGTTAGGAGACAAAGATGCAGAAAATAGGTGTATTTGTATGTTGGTGCGGCAGCAATATCGCCGCTACGGTAGACGTTGCCGCTGTGGTTGACGCGCTGAAGAATCAGCCGGGCGTAGTCTATGCAACGGACTATCAGTATATGTGTTCCGCCAGCGGACAGAACCTCATCAAAGATGCGATCAAAGAGTACGGACTGACAGGCGTAGTGATTTGTTCCTGTTCCCCGCGTATGCATGAGGCCACCTTCCGCAAGACGGTACAGGCTGCGGGACTGAACCCGTATATGTTGGAGATTGCGAACGTTCGTGAGCAGTGCTCCTGGATTCATAAGGATATGAAGGAAGCGACTGAGAAGGCAATCGTTCTTGGATGTGCCGCAATCGCAAAGGTTCAGCTCAATGCTCCGCTTCAGTCCCAGACAAGCCCGGTTACCAAGCGCGCGCTTATAATCGGAGGCGGAATTGCCGGTATTCAGACCGCTCTTGATATCGCTGATGCCGGTTTTGAGGTTGATATCGTAGAAAAGAAGCCGACCATCGGCGGAAAGATGGCACAGCTGGATAAGACGTTCCCGACGCTTGACTGCGCGGCGTGTATTCTGACCCCGAAGATGGTAGATGCAGGCGCAAATGACAAGGTTCATCTGTATACATACTGTGAGGTTGAGAAGGTCAGCGGATTTGTCGGCAACTTCTCTGTTACCACCATCGTGGC
>CAJMMH010000241.1 GCA_905214365.1 uncultured bacterium | reverse complement strand
AAGATACCGGCATTTCCGGCAATGCCGTTCAGAAAATACGCGTTTTCATCGTGAACCTGGCCGCAGAGCCAGTCACCGGTCAGATGATTTTTCTCAGTATACGCCGTATTGGAGGAGTCGATCAGCTGATTCAATGGGTGATAGCCGGTCGATGTCATACCGAGCGGCCCGAAAACCTCATCCTGTGCCAGCTGGTCAAGGGAGATGCCGGCTGCTGTTTCCATCAGCTTTCCGAGCAGGATAAAGCCCATGCAGCTGTAGACAACCTGCGTTCCCGGCTGATAGGCAAGCGGGTACTGCAGAATTGCGTCGGTCGGATCCGCGCCTGCGGGAAGTACTTCTTCTAAAAAGAAGTGAGCTGGGATTCCGGATGTATGGGTCAGAAGCTGGAATACTGTGATTTCCTTTTTATCATCCGGGACGCGGCTGCCGAAATAACGCGGCAGCATGTCAGCAAGATCAAGTACACCGTGTTCAATCAGGCGGAGCGCAATCATCGTCGTTGACAGCATCTTGGAAACAGATGCCATATCATATAAGGTTGTTTCATTTACGGAAGCGGCATCCGGCAGAATCGAAACAGTGCCGAAGGTTTCCTTTACATAGATCTGATCCTTTACGCCGACTGCCAGCGCAGCGGACGGAATCTGACCGTTTGCAACTGCGTTCCGGATGAGACTGGTGCAGGATTCAAATGGATTCATCATAAGAAAAGATCCTCCCTTGTATTTTTGCAGTTAGCATAGCAAGGGAAAAAAGTCTTGTCAATACATCTTTCATTCAATGGAAGAAATTTTACAAAAAATGTAGGTTGACAATGAAAGTATTTTTTGATATAACTAATGCATAAGTTCAGACACGCTTTTTAGAGCGGATCAGTTACGTACAAGGATGTGCACAGCAGAGGCCGTCTTTGTGCGTTTTTTTACTTTACAGGAAAATGCTTTCCTGTAAAGTAAAAACGCTCCGCGGGGATGCGCACTGCGACGTATAATGTAGATGTCGCAAGCGACCGCCGCAGGCGCGAGAATGTGCCAAGGCACATTCTTTGTTCTTATCCGCTGCCGCAGAAAAAGGAAGAAGACCGATAAACTCGATCCTGACCGGCTGCTTTCGCGGAAAAAAGGTGTCGTGCAGTATCCCTGCCGGAGATGGAGGGCTGCCGCATGGAACGGAAAAGGAGGAGATATCATGAAGAAGATCAGAACATGGCAGCGTTCTCTGATGGGCGCAACGCTGAGCGCGGCAATGACCGCTGCAGCTCTCTGTGGAACCGCTGTAACAAGCTTCGCGGAAGAAACAGTGACGGAAGGACCTTACGGTATCAAATACGCAGAGGATCAGACACTTCATCTGCTGTACGGATCCGAGGCATCCACTCTTCATCCGTTTAACAGCGGCACAGCAGTTGACTGGTCTGCTGTTTCCAACTGCATCGACGGTCTGCTGGAGCGTGATTCCTACGGCAACTATGTTCCGTCTCTTGCAGAGAGCTGGGATGTCAGCGAAGACGGAACCGTATACACCTTCCACATCCGTCAGGGTGTTCAGTGGGTGGATTACGAAGGCAATGAAATGGGTGAGCTGAAGGCACAGGATTTCGTAACGTCTGCTCAGTACATCTGCGATCCGGCCAATGCGTCCAGTTCTTCCTACTACTTCGAGAATATCATCAAGGGCGCCGCTGCTTATCTGCAGGGTGAGACTACTGATTTCGAGACCGTAGGCTTCAAGGCACTCGATGATTACACGCTGGAGATTACCCTGGAGAACCCGCTTCCATATTTCCTGTCCTACTGCGGCAGCTATCTTCCGGTTAACACAGAGCTGTTTACCGATCTGGGTGAGTCCTATGGTATGGACAATGAGTCGATTTATTATATCGGTGCTTACCGCATGACAACGTTTGAGCCGCAGAGCCAGCGCATCTATGAGAAGAATGAATCTTACTGGGATAAGGATAATGTCCACATCCAGAAGGTTGTTATGACCTACAACTCTGAGGCTGCTACGTTAGCTCCGGAAATGTTTCGCCGCGGCGAAGTAGATGCAGCTTCCATCGGAACCGATATCCTGACTGAGTGGATGAACAGCGATGACACCAAGGATATTGTAATTCCTGGTCTTCCGGACACTACATACATGTACTACTATGCATTCAACTACATGCCGCAGTTTGACGAGGAGTATGAGCCGGACAACTGGAACAAAGCGATTGACAATGAGAACTTCCGTCAGTCCCTGTACTGGGCATTGGACCGCAAGAAGGCAAAGATGACTTCTGATCCGTACAATCCGGAGATGTTCCTGACCAACTCCATTACGCCGATAACATGGTGCAGCGTTGATGGTAAGGATTTCACCGAGATCGGTCCGATGGCAGAGATTACTGCTAGAGAAAACTACAGCTTCGATGCGGACAAGGCAGTTGAGTACAAGGAAAAGGCAGTAGAAGAGCTGACCGCGGCAGGCGTTACCTTCCCGATCAAGGTTTTGATGCCGTACAATCCGGCTTCTCTCGGATGGGAAGAAGAGGTTCAGGTTGTAAAGCAGCAGCTGACCGATGTTCTTGGCGAAGATTATATTGAATGCATCCTGGAGGCAGGTCCGTCCACCGGTTTCCTTTCTGATGTCAGAAGAGCAGGAAAGTATGCGTTTATGAAGTGCAATAATGGTTCTACCATTCCGGATCCGGCAGCATGGATTCTTGCATTTGATAAGGGCAACAACTGGACCTTCCTGGATCAGGCGCAGGGCGAGAATGTTAAGGCTTTGACTGAAGAGTATTACAGCCTGCTTGATACGGCAAAGTCAATTACAACCAAGTCTATGGAGCGTTACGAGGCATTTGCTGAGGCAGAGAGCTTCCTGCTGAACCATGCGTTAGTAATTCCGTATTCCACTGATACCTCAGGTTATCAGGTAACCCGTCTGAATCCGTTAGACGCAATGTACGGAACCGACGACAGATATAAGTATCAGAGAGTTCTGGAAGAGCCGCTGACTGCTGAGCAGTATGACCAGCTGTACGCAGACTGGAAAGAAGGACAGGCAGCGTCTTTGGCAGACGCAGAGTAAACGGCGGCGCATCTAGCGCAATGTGTCGTCTGGGTGGGGCTGCAGCGCCGGCAGAGAACCGGCCTGCAGCCTCTTTCTGCAGAGGGGGAGCAGGAATCCCGCAATTATACGCCTGAAAGAATCAGGCATGGCGTGCTTTATAGTGCGCAGATAGGAGCATGGATGATCAAATATTGCATTAACAGACTGTTTCGTTCACTGATCAGTCTGACGATTATTATCGCAATTGTATTCTGCCTGCTTCGTCTTATGCCGGTGGAAGGTTATTTTACCGATTACGATAAGATGAGCGAAACACAGATTGCAAATGCACTGGAAAAGATGGGACTGAGTGATCCGGTTCCGGTTCAGCTGGGCCGCTTTTATAAGCAGCTGCTTCACGGGGATCTCGGCGTATCCAATCGCTACCGCGTGAATTATCCGATTGTAAAGATTCTGGCAAAGAAAGCGCCGGTATCCATCCGGTTCGGACTGATGGCGATGCTGATCAGTCTTCCGGTCGGTATGCTGCTCGGAATTGTAATGGCAAGAAAAAAGAACAGCTGGATCGATAAGTTCGGTACTGCGTACATTGTATTTATTCAGGCCGTGCCGAGCGCCATTTATTATCTGTTCATGCAGATTTACGGTTCCAGTCTGTTTGGCGTAAGCATTCTGTATAACCAGGAGAAGGTCAGCAGCATGATCCTTCCGGTTCTTTCTCTGGCAATGCCGTCCATCGCAAGCTACGCGATGTGGATGCGCCGGTACATGGTTGACCAGGAGAATAAAGATTATATCCGTATGGCCAGAGCAAAGGGTGTTCCGGAGCGCGCGATCGGACTCAATCACGTGTTCCGGAATGCGGTGGTCCCGATGGTTCAGCTGATTCCAAGCTCCCTGCTGCTCACAATTGCAGGTTCAATTTATGTCGAATCTCTGTATTCGATTCCCGGCATGGGAGGACTGCTGGTTGATGTTATCAAGCGGCAGGATAATACGATGGTTCAGGCTCTTGTTATTGTATATGCGGTTCTCAGTATCTTTGGTCTGCTGCTCGGCGACCTGCTGATGGCTGTTGTCGATCCGAGAATCAGTCTGACAAAGAAAGGAGATGCACGCTGATGGCAAAGTTTTCGATTACCGATCACATGTCAAAAAAGCTGGGAAATACGCTTCTGGATCAGGAGCGGGAAACACTTCTGCAGAAGGAGGAGCTTCCTGATGATCTGAATCCAGAGCAAATTGCGTCTCTTTCACCGGATTTGTTCCAACGTTCTGAGTACAGTGATAAGGCTGCGGAGAAAACCGGCTATTCTGACTATTCCTACTGGGGAAGCACGCTTCGCGCGTTCCGGAAGAACAAGGCAGCGATGACCTGTCTTGGTATTGTTTTTGTAATTCTTTTGTTTACCTTTATCCAGCCGTATTTGCCCGGACAGTATGATCCGAACAAGATTAACAATGATTCG
>CAJMMH010000240.1 GCA_905214365.1 uncultured bacterium | reverse complement strand
CAGGATCTGTCGCTTTACCAGTGAAACTTAAGCAGTTTTACAGATTTTCGTAAAATTTTATTTTTCTGAGTCCGGCCGATGCATAGAAAAATTCCTGCTTCCGCCTCCAGACGCAATAAATGCATTCAAAGCCTTCTTTCAAATCCTCTGCAGCTTCGCAAACCCCGCAAACATCCGTTTCTGTCCGCCGTTATCGAAATCAACCGTTACTTCATAGTCCCGTTTTCCGTCCACAATTTCAAGCACGGTTCCATCCCCGAACCGGCTGTGGCGAACACGGTCTCCTTCCTTATAAGACAGCGGTTCTTTTTCGCCGATTGTAAAGCTCTTTCCAAAGCCTGGTGTGCTGCCCTGCCGGAATCCGCCCCCTGCTCTGCCTGTGTTTCTGATACAGCCTGAGTTTCCTGCGCTTCCTGTCATACCACCTTTTCCCAAAGCAGATCCCGTCCCTACAGCCCCCGCATAGCGTGAAAGCAAAGCAGACGGCTTCTGCAGATCAAACAAATCGGCCTGAAGTGCTCCATAATTCCGGTCTGATCCTGCCTCCATCCCGGTCTGTGCATTCCGCGCAAAGGAAGAACCGCCTGCTGCGATGCTTTGCCCGAACGCATACCCGCGCGCGCCCAAGTCCGCCTGTCCAAACCGGCCGTCTTCTTCTTTCCAGTCCAGGTTCTCACGGCCGATTTCCTCAACAAAACGGCTCAGACGGTTCCACTGTGTTTCTCCGCGTACTGTACGCAGATGTGCGGCACAGATCGTCAGCTTTTTCATTGCCCGCGTGATTCCCACATAGCAGAGACGCCGTTCCTCTTCCAGATCCGACAGATCACCGCTGTTAATTGACATGTAGGACGGGAACAGTCCATCCTCCATTCCAACCAGAAAGACTGCCGGAAACTCCAATCCCTTTGCCGCGTGAAGCGTCATCAGCGTTACCCTGTCAGCTTCATGATCCAAACTGTCAATATCGGCAACTAAGGAAACCTCATCCAGAAAATCAGACAGCACTGCGTCATCTCTCTGCTCATAGAAATCCGTCGCCTTACTGATCAGCTCATCAATGTTTTCCTTTTTCTGCTCCGCCTTTTCCTGCTCCAGTGTCTCCAGATCTTCCAGATACCCGGTAGTTTCCAGAATCTTCTCGATCAGCTCTGCTGCGTCCATGTACTCTGCCTGCGCGCGAAGCACCATAATCTGATTGAAAAATCCCTTAATTTTGCTTCCAGTGCGTCCCAGTCCCGGAATCAGTTCCGGATGCTCCAGCGCGTTGAAAAAGCTCACACCATTCTGCTCTGCGTACAGCGCCACTTTTTCCAGGGAAGCGGTGCCGATTCCCCTCTTCGGCACGTTGATGATACGGCGCACAGCCAACTCGTCACGTCCGCTTGCAATGGTTTTCAGATACGCAAGAATATCCTTGATTTCCTGGCGCTGATAGAAGTTGACGCCGCCGATCAGACGGTACGGAACACTTGACGCGACGCATTTTTCCTCGAAACTGCGGGACTGCGCATTTGTGCGGTACAAAACCGCGAAATCCGAATACTTCCATCCGCCCTCGTCAATCAGCTCTTTGATTGTCCGCACAACGCCCGCTGCCTCTTCATATCCATTTTCATAGTACCGAAAATGCACAGGCTCGCCTTCGCCAAGCTCGCTCCAGAGACGCTTTGCCTTTCTTCCGCGGTTATAGTGAATCACAGCGTTTGCCGCATCCAGAATATTGGTCACGGAACGGTAATTCTGCTCTAGCTTAATGACCTCAGCGCCCGGAAAATACTCTTCAAAACTCAGAATATTCGTAATATCCGCACCCCGGAACTTGTAAATGGACTGATCGTCGTCGCCAACCACACAAAGATTATGATACTTTCCTGCCAGCAGCCGGATGAACTGGAACTGGATGTTGTTGGTATCCTGGTACTCGTCCACCATGATATACCGGAACCGTTCCTGATAAAACTCCAGCACATCCTTATGGTCGCGAAACAGCTCAACGGTACGAAGCAGCAGATCGTCAAAGTCCATCGCGTTGTTGTCCAGAAGCATTTTCTGATACGCCGCATAGACCTCTGCTGTCTTCCGCGCCATATAATCTCCCGCTGACTGTGCCGCCATCTGATCTGGCGAAATCATCTGATCCTTCGCCTTGGAAATCGCAGTCAGCATTGCACGGTCCTTAAACTGCTTCAGATCCAGATTCAGCTTTTTCAGCACCTGCTTCATAACGCTTTTCTGGTCATCCGCATCATAAATCGTAAAGTCCGTCCCGTAGCCGACGCGGTCTGCAAAACGCCTGAGAATCCGCACGCAGGTTGAATGGAACGTTGCCACCCAGACGCTTCCTCCGCCGTCTCCGACCAACGCCTCCACGCGGTCCTTCATCTCCCCTGCCGCCTTGTTGGTAAACGTAATCGCAAGGATATTCCACGGATTGACGCCCTTTTCCTCGATCAAATACGCGGCACGATGCGTCAGTACCCTTGTTTTTCCGGAGCCCGCGCCCGCCAGAATCAGCAGCGGCCCTTCGGTTTTCTGTACCGCCTCCAGCTGCCTTGGATTCAAAGTATCATATTTGCTCATTTTCTTACCCCTGTGAGACAACAAATGCGGCGTGCCAGACACCATGCCCGGCACGCCGACATCTCTCATTGATTAATTTACTTATGCCAGCTTCTGTCCACAGTTCGGACAAAACTTTCCGCCGCTGGTCGACTGTCCGCAGTTCGGACAGAACTTCGGATATACACCGCCTACCGGAGCAGCTGCCTGCTGTCCCGTACCTTGCTGATTCATCTGATCCATCATCTGACGGCCCATTGCCATGCCCATCTGCATGCCTGCCATCGCTTCCGCCATGGAGCCTGCCGTCGAACCGCCTGCGCGGCCGTTTCCGATGGAGTTTGCCATCTGAACCTGCGTATAGGAATTGACGTTGCCTACCATCGCCGCCGCGGCAGCCTTCTGCTGCATCTGCGCCACTTCTTCCGGATAGGAAACGCTCTGGATCTGGAATCCGGTTACACTGATTCCGATCTTGGAAAGCTCCATATCCAGATCCTCGGCAACGCCCTTTCCGATTTCGTAAGCATTGGCCTGAAGGTGGAACATATCCTTTCCCTCTTTGGAAATCCACTTCATCAGAAGCATATCCAACATCGCAAGAACACGTTCCTTGACATCATCTACCGTGTACTGCTGCTTGATTCCCGCAACCTTGTCAATCATCGCCTGGGCATCCGATACCTTAAACTGGAACGTTCCGAACGCACGGATCGGCATACCGCCCGGAAGACCGGCGACCGGAAGGCTGATCGCCGTCTTGGTTCCCCACTTTACGGAAAACTCCTTGGTATTGATGAACAGCACTTCCGCGCGCATGCCGCTGTTGAAGCCAAAGCTGAAGCCCTTCAGCGTGGACAGAAACGGAACAATCTGAGACTCAATGTCAAAACTTCCCTCATCGGTAAATACGCCTTCGATTTTACCGTTGTACATAAAGATCGCGTCCTGACCGGCACGGATAATCAGTTTACTTCCGCGCTTGATCTCATTGTTGTTCCATTTCCAGAAAATTACATCATCACGATACTCCTGCCACTCAACTACATTGGCAAGCTGTCCGCCGAAAAATCCCATAGTTTCCTCCTGTCCTCAGCCTCAGTTCTCGCTGCTCATGCCCATCTGTGCTTTCAGAGCGGCAAGCTCATCATCCACGTCGGAATGAGCATCACTTGCCATGTCATACTTCATTGTCAGATCATCAATCGACTGACTGTCGGACTCGTTCAGCTCAGCCATCGCGTTCGCGGTATCCAACATCTGATCTGCCTTTTTCTCCATGCGCTCAAACGCGGACAAATGATCCGCAACACCGTTCATAGAGGAGCCGATCTTATTGAGCTTTTCCTGAGTCTTCGCAACGGCTACCTTGGCTTTAATTGCGTCACGGCGCGCATTTAAGGAAGCGATATCGTTGGTCAGCTTGTCGTGCATCTGGCGCATCTTCTGCGCGTTCGCCGCCGCCGCGTCATAAGCTGCCTGCAGGCCTTTTACCTTCTCTGCCACAGTATTCTTCTGCTGAAGGAAAGTTCTCGCATCGCCGTCGTTGCCTGCCGCAACTGCCTTCTGCGCATAGCGCTGGAACTTCTCCACCTCTGCCTTTGCCTCGTCAAGCTCACGCTTTGCCCGCTTTTCCTCCGCCATCACTGCCGCGGTCTCTGCCTTTACATTTCCAAGATCGGTCTCTAAATTGCGGATATACTGGTCAATCATCTTGGCCGGATCTTCTGCCTTATCAAGCATTGCATTGATGTTTGCTGACATAATGTCCTTAAATCTCTGAATAACTCCCATACTGAAACCTCCTTCATCATTAAACGTGCTCTCAAAATCCCGCTGTGCCTGAATCTGCTCAAGGATTTCAGGTACGCATTTGCTGCCGGTAAACCAGCTTCCAATTGTATCTATGTTTAGTATACTATAAATCTGATGTTCTGTCACCCTTTTTTTACCGATGCTTTGCATATGGAATCAGCAAAATTCCACTACCACGATATTCTGCCGAATTGT
>CAJMMH010000239.1 GCA_905214365.1 uncultured bacterium | reverse complement strand
CCAGGCGCTTCTGCGGCGTACCTACGATTTTCCTGCTTCGTCTCCGGTCCTGTCTCACCGCGGCGCGATCATCAATACCGGTACTCAGACGCTTTCCTATAATGGCACGGATATCTCGCTGACCAAAAACGAATACCGGATTCTCACCGTGCTTCTTGAGCACAAGGGAAGCGTTGTCAGTCGTGAAAAACTGATGGAGCGCCTGTGGCAGACCGATTCTTTTGTCGATGAAAATACACTGACTGTCAATGTAAACCGTCTTCGAAAAAAGCTTGACGCCGTTGGCCTGACGGACTTTATCGCGACCAAATTCGGTGTCGGCTATCTGATTGAGGACGCGCCTTCCTGCTGAAAGGAGCTATATATGCCGCTGATTTTCCGTTATCTGAAGCAAAAGCGGAATCTGTTTCTGCTGCTTTTTCTGTTTGTTCTTATTTTTTCCGTTGTTTTTTATCTGTATCACTTTCCATTAGAAGCTATTGCCTATCCGACGATGCTGTGCGCGTTAGTCGGTCTGCTGTTCCTCGCTGTTGATTTTTCCCGTTTCCGGTCGGTTCATATTCAGCTTTCCTCTCTGATTGGAAAAAGCGCGGAGCTGTTCACGCAGCTTCCACAGGCTCACACCATTGAGGAAGCTGATTACCAGGAGCTTCTGCAGGGACTCTATCAGGAGCTCTCCGATCTGCAGACCTCCTTTGCGTCGCGATATCTCGATATGACCGATTATTACACAGTATGGGTTCATCAGATCAAAACGCCGATCGCTTCCATGCGCCTGACGCTGCAGAATGAAGACTCCGCGCAGGCCAGACAGCTTTCTTCCGATTTATCCAGAATTGAGCAGTATGTCGAAATGGTTCTTGCGTTTCTTCGTCTTGATTCTGATTCCACAGATTATGTTTTCCGCCAGCATTCGCTGGATTCCCTGATCCGTCAGTCCATCCGCCGGTTTTCGTCCGAATTTATCAGCCGAAAGCTTGCACTTGATTTTTCACCGACAAACGCCCAGTTTCTGACAGATGAAAAATGGTTCTGCTTTGTCCTCGAGCAGCTGCTGTCCAATGCGCTGAAGTATACGCGCACCGGAACCATCCATATCTTTCTAAGTGATCCCCATACGCTTTGTGTGGAGGATACCGGTATCGGAATCGCGCCTGAGGATCTTCCCAGAATTTTTGAAAAGGGCTATACCGGATACAATGGCCGAAGCAATCAGAAAGCAAGCGGACTCGGTCTCTATCTGTGCCGCCGGATCTGCAAAAATCTCGGGATTAGGCTCAGTGCCGATTCGACCGTTGGACTGGGGACCCGTATTTTTCTGAATCTGGAGCAATATCCGCTGATTCCGGAATAACGGAAAAACAGATTCCGCTTCTTACAAAAATGTAAGATTTTCCCTGGGAAATGTAAGCCGATTCGATGGCGATGCATTTCCCTGTTTTGTTATAATGTCATTGCAATTGAAATGAAAACGATTGGCCGGCGCGCGTTATAGAGCTGCGGACAGCATTCCGGCTGATTTCCTCAGAAAGGATGAATCATTATGGCAATATTAGAAGTAAACGGCCTGAAAAAGGTATACACAACCCGCTTCGGCGGAAATAAAACAGAAGCGCTCAAGCAAGTAAGCTTTAGTGTAGAGGAAGGGGAATACGTCGCGATTATGGGCGAATCCGGCTCCGGAAAAACAACACTGCTGAATATCCTTGCCGCGCTTGACCGACCGACCGGAGGCAGCGTCCGCCTGGATGGGCAGGATCTGTCCAGGATCAAGGATTCCGCGCTTTCCGCGTTCCGCCGCGATAATCTTGGGTTTGTTTTTCAGGATTTTAACCTGTTAGATACTTTCACGCTCGAGGATAATATTTATCTTCCCCTGGTACTCTCCGGAATGTCCTACCACAAAATGCACGACCGGCTTGTGCCGCTTGCAAAACGTCTCGGAATCGAATCGCTTTTAAAGAAATATCCTTACGAGGTTTCCGGCGGTCAGAAGCAGCGCGCGGCAGCGGCCCGCGCTCTGATTACCAATCCCCGTCTGATTCTTGCCGATGAACCGACCGGTGCTCTGGATTCCCGTGCAGCCGATGAGCTGCTTGGACTCTTCCGCGACATGAACCGGCTTGGGCAGACGATTATTATGGTAACGCATTCCGTCCGCGCCGCAAGCTTTGCCGACCGGATCCTGTTTATCCGGGACGGCGAGGTATTCCATCAGCTGTACCGCGGACATGATACCGATGAACAGCTGTATCAGAAAATCTCAGAAACACTGACTCTGGTTGTAACTGGAGGTGACCGTGTATGACACGCTTCTTTTTTCCAAAGCTTGCATTTGACGGAATCCGGAAAAACCGCCGGATGTACCTGCCATTTCTTCTTACCTGCATCGGCATGGTTATGATGCTTTATATCATGGCGTTTCTGCATTATGATGACTTTGTCTATCAGCTGCCGCAGGGTGGCGACCTTCTGCGAAGTATAACCGCATTCGGCTCCTGGGTAGTCGCTGCGTTTTCCTGCCTGTTCCTTTTCTACACGAATTCGTTTCTGATCCGCCGGAGAAAAAAGGAATTCGGACTGTACTATATTCTTGGCATGGACAAACGGAGCCTGCTCCGGATCCTGTTCTGGGAGACACTGATTACTGCCGGAATTTCACTTGCTCTTGGACTTGCCGCCGGTTTTGCCTGTTCCAAGCTTGCGGAGCTGTTTCTCGCCCGGCTGCTGAAGACAGATGTCGTTTATACCTTTGTGCTCCTTCCGGGTGCCGCATTTTTTGTTCTGAAGGTATTTTCCGTTATTTTTCTTCTGCTGTTTCTGAATTCCCTGCGGCAGATCCGATTCGCAAGCGCTGTCTCTCTGCTCCGCAGCGAAGCAATCGGTGAAAAGCCGCCAAAGGCAAACTGGTTTTTCGGACTTCTTGGTTTCATCCTTCTTGCAATCGCTTACTGGCTTGCTGTCACGGTTGCTGATCCATACTCTGCTCTTATTTGGTTTTTCGTTGCCGTCCTGCTCGTCATCGCCGGTACGTATCTGCTGATGATTGCCGGATCAGTTCTCTTCTGCCGCCTGCTGCAGAAAAACAAGCGGTATTATTACCGAACCAACCACTTCATTTCCATTTCTTCGATGGCTTACCGAATGAAGCGGAACGGAGCCGGACTTGCTTCGATCTGTGTACTGGCTACAATGGTTCTTGTTATGATTTCCAGTACCTCCTGTCTGTATTTCGGAATAGAGGATTCTCTGCGCGGCCGCTATCCGCGTGAGCTGACTCTTTCCGTCACGTCGATTACCCCGGACGCTCTTGATCCAGCAAAGAAAGAGCTGCTCCAGAATGCTCTTTCTGACGTGGTGAGCGAGGCAGGCGGCACAGCTTCTGATCTGCAGGATTATTCTTATATTTCCCTGTGGGGATACCTGACTGGAAATACCGTTACCGATGGAAAGGACGCTGCCGGGATAACAACCGCTTCTTCGTCTGATTATTATCTGATCCGTTTTCTTTCTCTGGAGGCTTATAATCAGATGGTGGATTCCTCAGAAACCCTTGCCCCCGGAGAAGCAATTGTTTCCATGAACAAAGGCAGCTATGATCTCGATACCATCCGTTTTCAGAATGGGACTGAATTCCGCATTCGGAAGCAAACAATGCTGCCTCCCTTTGCAGAAAATCTTGTTGGCGCAGCCGTTCCGGTTCTTTATCTGATCGTGCCTGACCTTATGTCTGTTTATTCCGAATTTCCCCACCGGGATACGACAACTGAAAGCTGGTTTGCTTCCGCCCACTGGGTCTTCAACTTTAACACCGGTCTTGACAAGGACTTGCAGATTGATCTTTACAACGATGTATTAAATACACCGGATTCCCCGCTTTACACCAGCGAAATGAATGCTTATTCCATTAATCTTCAAAGCCGCGCATTCAATGAAAATTTCTTCTTCAGTGATTTTGCGTCCCTGTTTTTCCTTGCCATTGTCCTGAGCATTGTTTTCCTGTTCGCCACGGTCCTGATCATCTACTATAAGCAGATTTCGGAAGGATATGAAGACCAGGCGCGGTTTGAAATCATGCAGAAGGTTGGCATGACCCGGCGTGAAATCCGGAAAAGCATTAATTCGCAGCTGCTGACTGTTTTCTTTCTGCCGTTAGTATTGGCTGGTCTGCATCTGATCTTCGCTTTTCCGATGGTGCGACATCTGCTTACGATGTTTTCACTGAACAACTGGAAGCTGTTCTTTACTTCCAATCTGATCAGCTTTGCTGTCTTTGCTGTCTTTTATATTCTGGTTTACCGTCTTACATCCAACGCGTATTACAACATTGTAAGCGGTATTGGAAAGGAGAATTGATTCATGCTGACTGCTGTTTTTTCACTCATCCAGTTTCTGCTGCATACATTCTTTCTGTTTTTGCTTGCGATCCCGTTTCTCCTGCTCGCAGGGTTTATTCTCTTGGTTCGGTCACTGATTGATCTTTTTCTGAAGATCCTGTAATCCCGCCAAAGATTCCTTATATACAAAAAAGCCGCAAATATGTGTTTCCGGAACTGTCCTGGCGGCAGCCGGGGCAC
>CAJMMH010000238.1 GCA_905214365.1 uncultured bacterium | reverse complement strand
TGAGAACCTACAATTCTCGATATGAGTATATTTACACATATTTTGAGTAGCAGGAAATTGGTTATGCAGCTTGAAACTTTAAGAAAAGATATGGTAGCAGCGATGAAAGCACATGAGAAGGAGCGCAAGGAGGCGATTTCTTCTCTGATTTCCGCGGCAAAGAAGGCAGCGATTGATGCTGGATGCCGTGACGATGTACCGGAGTCGATGGTAGACCAGGTTATTTTAAAGGAATTAAAGACAGTCAAAGAGCAGATTGATACCTGCCCGGAGAGCAGAGAGGATCTGAAAGCAGAGTATCAGTTCCGTTATGATGTAATCAAGGCGTACGCGCCGGAGCAGATGGACGCGGCAGCGGTCAAGGCGTATATCCAGAGCAAGTTTACAGATGTTGTTGCAACAAAGAATAAGGGAATGATTATGAAGGCAGTCATGGCTGACATGAAGGGAAAGGCCGACGGCAAGGTAATCAATCAGGTAGTTGCAGAGCTGTGCAAATAAATTGCGGCAAACCATTGGGCGAAATGTGAGTGAGACAGTACACTAGCGCGGCCGGGAACTGCGGTATACGGCGTCAAATGTCGGTGTGTGCCGCAATTTCTGAGCTGCAGTCAGGGGACAATATGGAGCAGAAGCCAAAGCCGGGACTATGGGACACGCTGCAGACCGGGCCGCAGAATGTAGATCAGCTGGCAGCGTCTGGAAAACGGATGGGAACAGAGGAAAAGAAAAAGCCGGATCCAAGGCTGGAAGTGATGGAGCTGGCGATGGATGCCGGACGCCTGCTTCTGGAGAATGGAGCGGAGACTGCCAGGGTAACGGAAACTATGCAGCGGATCAGCAGGCATTATGGCTTGCAGTCTGCGCGATTTTTTGTACTCAGCAACGGGATTCTGGCTTCCTGCGGAAGCGAGGATGAGCCGTTGTTTTCGCGCGTGGAGCATATCCCGGTGAACAGCGGACGTCTCGATTGGGTTTGCGCGGTCAATCAGCTGTCACGTGAAATTGAGCATGGAGACTATACGGTTCGCCAGGCAAGGGAAGCGGTTCGCCAGATCCGCCGCATGCCGGGCAAGCGGGTGCGCTCCCGGATTTTATTCGGAGCAGTAGCGACAGCAGCGTTCAGCCTGATGTTCGGCGGCAACTGGTCGGATTGTCTGGCTTCATTTTTTGCTGGACTGGTGGTGCAGGTGTTCCAGAGCTATGTCAGCGGACGGCATTTGTCGCGGATTGTCGGAACCATTGCCGGAGGTGCGGTGACGACCTGCTGTTGCCTGCTGCTGCATCTGGCAGGACTTGGGTATAATCTCAATGTGATGATTATGAGTACCGTAATGCTGTTAGTTCCGGGAGTACCGTTTGTCAACGGAATCCGGGATATTGCGGCGGGAGATTATCTGTCCGGGGCGATCCGCCTGATTGACGCGATCCTTGGGTTTGCCTGCATCGCAATCGGCGTAGCGGTCTGCTTTATTCTGTACCATCGGGTGTTCGGCGGCAGTATTCTATGAAAATCCGCTCGTAAATACAGGCACAACAAAATTCCGGGCGTACATGAAAGCCATAAAAGCAAAGGAGGCGCGGATGCAGGAATTGGTGATTCAATTCGTGGTGGCTGCGGTGGCAACCGTATCGTTTTCCCTGCTGTTTGGAGTTCCGAGGCATTATTATCCGTTCGGCGGCCTGATCGGAGCCGCAGGCTGGGTGGTATATCTGCTGTTGGAGTCCTACGGAACCGGAACGACAGAGTCAATTCTGGTTGCGACAATGATTGTCAGTTTTTTATCACGGTTCGCGGCGGTTCGCTGCCGGTGCCCGGTTACGGTGTTCCTGATTGCAGGGATTATTCCGTTGGTGCCGGGAGCCGGAATCTACTGGAGTACCTATTATCTGGTGACGGATCAGGTCACACTGGCGGCTCAGAGTGGATTTTCCGCGGTCAAGTCGGCAATTGCCATCGTGCTTGGGAGCGTGCTTATCGCTGAGATTCCGCAGAAGTGGTTCCGGATTAGCATGAAGAAATAAAAAGAATAAGGAAAATAAAAAAATACCGTACTGCTTGGAACATCCATTTGCAGTACGGTATTTTTGCATAGTACGTATTTTATACAGATACGCTCAGCAATAACGCGGATACAGTGAGCCGCCTTCAGCACGCTCAAGACGGCAGATGACGCGTCCTGCCCGCAATTGCCGGATCAAATCCGGAAAACAGCAGGACTGTCTGATCAGCGCGCCAAAGATCCCATCGGATCCCACGGCTCAAGAAGGATCGGCTCGGACTCATATTCCTTCAGAAATTCTTCCGGAAGATACTTCTTGTTGACAACGATCTGGTACATATACTCGTCAAACCAGGCATCACTCATCACATAGTAGCCTTTATTTCCCGGAGCTTCGCCCCAGCTGTTCTCAACACGCCAACGGTTCGGCTTTCCGTTGTCATCCAGGTTGACACCCTGGAATACCATCGCGTGGGTCATCAGGCTTTCGCCATAGTCCAGACGCTCAGCCTTGGTCATGCCGAAGCCTGTGTCAAGCAGATTTTCCAGATTGTAGGTCTCGGTATCAAGCAGTCCCTCGTCACGGGAAGAGGATTTGCCGACATCGCAGCCAAACCATACCGGAGAACCGTCCTTCATCTGGGCAATCGCCGCTTTCTTCAGCTCTTCAATTTCAAGATTCAGGTAGCGGACCTGACGGCCTTCCTTCACATTGCCAAGGAACTTGACACTGTAGCTTCTGTGATACGGCTTGTCTGCGGTCGGAGCGTTGATCAGGCTGATATAATCGGAAAGATTCAGGCCGACATATTTTCTGAAAAATTCCTGCGGGGTCAGATTGATATCGCGGTGGAACTTCTTATCTTTGTCCTCAATCTCAAAATCGAAGGTCTTCGGCGGCTCGCCGATGCAGATGCAGAGAATGCGGTATACTTCGTTGAGCATTTCCTGTTTCTTTGCAGACAGCTCTTCTTTGGAAGCACCCTGCGCATGTGCTTTTCTCAGGATGCAGGCATACTCGCGGAGTTTTCTGGTGATGACTGAGTTCATTTCACGGGTGCAGGAGGAAACGGCAGTTTCCGGCATTGCGTCCTTCGGGACAACGCCGTACTTTTCCACCAGGCTGCAGAGCATATCCCACTGTCCGCCATCATTGATCGGAGCGGAAAGCAGATAGGAAACCAGACGACCGCTGACCGGCTCATCTAATGTATCAAGAATGCTTTCCAGGAAGTAGTTGGACTTTTCCAGCTTATCATAAAACAGCGTGTAGCTCTGGGACAGCTCGAAGGTTTTCAGGTTCAGTTTTTTCATTACTTCAAAACGGAACGTATTGAGCGCGGCGAACATCCAGCAGCGGCCGCTCTGCTTCTGATTGGTGATATCACCCTGCTCCAGTGTAATGGAGTATGTATGTCTGGAATGGCGGGCAGCCTCCGGATTTTTCGCGGAAGCAAGAAGTCCGTTGTTTGTTACGGCATTTTTCGCAGCAGCATACAGCTTCTGAGAGTGAAACTGCTGGTCAAAGGCAGCAAGTGTTTCTTTGGTAATTGTCTGATTCACGATAATCCCTTCTTTCTGGCGTCGGTCCGCCGCGCTGAACCGGGTAAAATCGGAAGCAGCGGGGGAATTCCTACCTTGCAGTGAATTGCTGAAACAATTTCATTTTAACACTGACTAACCGGAAAGTAAAGGCAAAAAAATATGCAACTTCTATGGATATCCGTTCCGAAATCTGGTAGAATACGAATAAGCGTTCCGAAAGCAGAGATAGGGCGGTTGCTTGTGCAAAGTGCGCGGCTAGCAGAAGCCGCAGCAGATTTTGCGGCGAAGAGCGGCGGCAAAAATGAAGACACGGCAGTTTCGGAGCGTATGAGGGAGGAAATAATTATGGATAAAAAGCAGACGCTGCAGATGATTGCAGATATTTCAAACGCGTATGGTGCGCCCGGATTCGAGGATCTGGCGCAGGCACAGTGCAGATGGTACAGCAGCGGGCTTGGAGCAGTAAGAGAGGACCGTATGCGCAATCTTTACATTGAGCGGGAAGAAAATCGGGGTGACAGACCAAGAATCCAGTTGGATGCGCACAGCGATGAGGTTGCGTTTATGGTGCAGGCGATCCGGCCGAACGGAACGCTGCAGCTTGCTCCGCTCGGCGGATGGGTGGCAAGCAACGTGCCTGCGCATTCGGTGATGGTCAGAAACCGGGATGGCGAGTACATCCGCGGGATTACGGCAAGCACGCCGCCGCACTTTATGACAGAGGAGCAGCGCAGACAGCCGCTGGATTTGTCCGCGGTCACGGTGGATGTCGGAGCAGTTTCCGCTGCGGAGGCAGTGAAGGAGTTTGGCATCCGGATCGGGGAGCCGGTTGTTCCGGATGTGACGTTTTCCTACCAGGAAAAGCACGATCTGATGATCGGCAAAGCGTTTGACAACCGCCTTGGCTGTGCGGCAATAATCCGCACGCTGACAGATCTGCAGGGAGAACCGCTGCAGGCGGACGTGATCGGCGCGATTGCGGCGCAGGAAGAAGTAGGAACCCGCGGCGCGGAGATTACGAGCCGGACGGTGA
>CAJMMH010000237.1 GCA_905214365.1 uncultured bacterium | reverse complement strand
AGACTGACCGGCAGAAGCAGGCAGGCTATATCAGACTGATTTCGAGCGTTAAAGAGATTCTGGAGGTTTGCATTGATCTGCTTGGATTTGCGGCTCCGGACCGGATGTAAGTAAGGCAGAAAACAGGAGGCGAGGGCAATGAGCCTGATTACGCTTACCAATGAGGAAATTCAGAACCATGCCGTTACGTTTCTGGAGTACCAGAAGGGGCGTGCTCTCTGTCAGAGGATGCAGGCGGAACTGATTGATGATCCGCCGCTTCTGCGGCCGGGTATGACCCTGGAAGGTACGGTTCGGGATCTGAGCCGGCAGTATGAGGTTTCTGTTTCATTTGATAAAAACGGGATCGGTGAATCTTCCTGCACATGCGGGGAGTACAGCCGACTGCCCGGTCTCTGCCGCCATCGCGCAGCGCTGCTGTTGAGGTATATCGGCAGAGATCATAAAGAAGAACGGGTGCGCACGTCTCCGGCATGCACGCTGATGCTGGGACAGTATGAGAGAAAAAGAAGGCCGTCCATGCCGCAGAAAAGTCCGGCACAGACGGCTGATTTTTCATGCAGAAAACAGCTGCGTATTGTTCCGAGGCTGATTTGCGCCGGAAAAACCTTTCAGATGGAATTCCGGATCGGCTATGACCGGTTGTATGTCATCCGCGATTTGATTTCATTTACCCGTGCGTTCCGCAACGGCGAACCGTTAGAGCTTGGAAAAAACATGACTGTGCAGAATGATGAGCTGGCGTATGAAGAGCGGTCGCTGCAGCTTGTCCGTCTGATCTGTTTGCAGCTTGGCAGTTATCTCCATCATCGCGCTGAGCTTGGAAACAGTCTGGCTGTCTATGCGGAGAAGGTGCGTACGTTAGAACTTGAAGAGGCGTCAGCCGATGCGTTTATGGAGCTGTTTGCCGGGATGGATACTGAATATCAGAATGAGAATGGATATTTTGAACCGCTTCAGATCCGGATGGAAAACGCGCCGGTATCAGTTCAGGTTGCGGCGAAGGGAACCAATGGCGCGCATATCAGCGTTGAGCCGTCCGTATGGAAGGCGGCGTTCGGCCGCAGGCATCTGTATCTGTTTGAGGGAACGGTCTGCTATTGCTGCGGCAAGGATTACAGCCAGGATTTGGATCCGTTTTTCCGGGCAATTCTGCAGAAAGCGTATCCGAAGGCCGGCCATATGGATATCTCTGATACGGATCTTCCGGCTTTTCAGTATTACGTCTACCCGATTCTTCAGAAGTATCTGGAGCTTACCGTCAGCCGGATTGATCTGGATGCGTACGCGTCTCCGGTTCTGACTGCCGGTTTTTATCTGGATACGCTTCCGGGCGGAGAGGTGACGTTAAGCTGTGAGGAACGGTATGGCAGTTTTTCCTTCAATCCGGTGCTGACGGATGAAGTTCCCGCGCGGATTGTCAGAGACCGGGATAAGGAGACCGCAATCCACGATACGCTTGTGAAGTACTTCCGTTACCGGGACGCGCATGGCGTTATGATTCTGGAGGATGAAGAAGATCTGTATGCGTTTCTGACCCATGGTATTGATGAGCTGCGGCAGCTTGGCGACGTGTATCTGACCGATGCTGTTCAGAAAATCCATGTGGCAAAGGCGCCGCAGATCCGGGTCGGCATGTCGTTCCTTGAGGACATGATGCAGCTGAACTTTGAAAGCGACGGGATGGACCGGGATGAGCTGTCTGGTCTGCTTCGCAGCTATCGGGAGCGTAAGAAGTATCACCGCCTGTCAAACGGCGATCTGGTACGGCTTGAATCCGGCTTATCGGATGCGTTTGCCGCGCTGTCGGATGGTGTTCTGAAAGATGCGGGCGCGGATGAGGACTGGACCGATCTGCGCCTGGATACCTGGCGGGGCATGTATCTGGACAGCCTGTTCCGGGATCAGCCGGATGTGCAGCTGGAGGAAAGCAGTGCGTTTGCGGAGATGATTTCCCGGATGAAGCAGGCGAGACCGGAGGAGTTCCCGGTTCCTGAATCGCTGAAGGATGTGCTCCATCCGTATCAGAAATACGGATATGGATGGATGAAAACGCTGCAGAGCTATCATTTCGGTGGGATTCTTGCCGATGATATGGGGCTTGGAAAGACGATTCAGATGATCGCGCTGCTATTAGCGGATCAGAAGCCGGGACGTACCTCCCTGATTATCTGCCCTGCGTCGCTGATTTATAACTGGCAGAGTGAAATCAGCATGTTTGCGCCGCAGCTGCGCTGTCAGGTGATAAGCGGACAGGCAAAAGAGCGCAGAGATCTTCTGAAGCAGTATCAGGAGTATGATGTGATTGTCAGCTCCTATGATTTGGTGCGCCGGGATCTGGACGCGTATCAGGACTGCAGTCTGTACTATGTGGTTCTGGATGAAGCACAGTATATCAAAAACCATATGACAATGAACGCGCGCGCGGTGAAGCAGCTGAGGGCAGAATACCGGATGGCGCTGACCGGAACGCCGATTGAAAACCGGCTCAGCGAGTTATGGAGTATTTTTGATTTCCTGATGCCCGGATATTTGTACGGATATAATCGCTTTCGCGTTCAGTTTGTTCAAAACCATGAGGATAGTCACGCATTGGAAGAGCTGAAGCAGATGGCGGCTCCGTTTATTCTGCGCAGAAAGAAAAAAGATGTGTTGACGGATCTTCCGGAAAAATACGAAAAGGTTATTTATTCCGGTATGGAGGGCATGCAGAAAAAGCTGTATCAGGCAGCGTTTTTGAAGCTGAAGGAGCAGCTGTCGGAGCAGAAGGGCGATTTTGACGCAGGAGGCCGGATGCAGGTGCTCGCCCAGCTGACCCGCCTGCGCCAGATCTGCTGCGATCCATCGCTGTGTTTTGAAACCTATGACGGCGGCTCGGCAAAGCTTGATACCTGTCTGGAGCTTGTCAGTCAGGCGGCAGAAGCGGATCATAAGGTTCTGCTGTTTTCCCAGTTTACCTCGATGCTTTCCATTATCAGCCGCAAACTGGAAGAGCGTGGGATTCCGCACCTGATGCTGACGGGAAGCACGGCAAAGGAGGACCGGATTGCGTTGGTCAACCGGTTCCAGACAGAATCAGTTCCGGTCTTTTTAATTTCGCTGAAGGCAGGAGGAACGGGACTGAATCTGACGGCAGCCGATCTGGTCATTCACTATGATCCATGGTGGAATGTCGCGGCACAGAATCAGGCGACTGACCGCGCGCACCGGCTTGGACAGGAACGCGAGGTAACGGTCTACCGCCTAATTGCCAAGGAAACAATTGAAGAGAGCATCCTGAAGCTGCAGGAAAAGAAAAAAGAATTATCTGAGGACGTTTTGTCCGCGGATTTCAGCAGCCTGGCAGCCATGAGCAGAGAAGAGCTGATGAACCTGATCCAGTCAGAACCGGACGGGCAGGAGGCAGAAACGTTATTGCAGTTTTGACGGATTGTTTCCTCTTCGAGTGCCCTCTTCCTGCTGCTTTGCCTTCATGCGGCCAAGATAGGAGATCAGGCAGACGGCAAGGAAGAGAACCATAACGATGGACATGGGAACGATGTAATGGAAACTCTTTTCCCAGATCGGCGTCTTTCCGAGAATAACCTGGTAGGTGCCTTTTGAGGTATCAGTCAGTGTAATTACAGAAGACTCTTTGTCATAGCTGCCCTTTGCATTGCGCAAAGATGCGCGCGTATAATCATCCTTCAGAACAATCCTGATTGTATTTTCCGTTAGCGGGGTACCTGAATTGGTCAATGCAGGATTAATCGATACTCCATTGACAAACAGCTCGGAGTTTCTTACAATAGATACTGTAACCTCTGCATTGGCGGGAACCGTGACGCTGCAGGAGTAGACTTCAAACAGCTGCTGCTTGATCAGCCACTGAAGAGAAGAAACCAGATCCAGCGAAACGGAGCTTGCAGAGAGATATGCGGAAAGATAGCCGGAAAGAAGCGTTTGATCGACCGGTTCCGGAAGCGGCGTCTGATTGAGGAAGAGCTGGCAGCCCATCCGGATAAACGAATCCAGAGAGATTTCTTCTGCGTTGATTTCACATCCGGAGCTGTCGAGTTCCTCTGTGGTAAAAGCTTTGCCGGAATCGCCGGCTACAAACAGATAGCCTTCGGTCTGTTCCTTGTTCAGAGAAACCTGACAGGTGGTTCCGCTGGCGGTATAGCTGCAGCCGATCGGGAAAATCCGGCAGCTGTCATCGGTCCGGGAGCTGACAGTCAGAACCGGAATTGCAGTTTCTGACGCCTGATCCGGGTGGATGGTGTACAGGGTTCCGGGATCGGACGGGAGCTCGGTGGAAGCACTGCGGCTTTCCTCCAAAAGAGCGGCGGTTACGGTATCTTCCGAAAGATTGGAAGCGGAAAATAGTGGAGTGAACCATGTTTCTGTAGAAAGAGATGCCTCATCCGGACTGGAAAACGTATAAAGACTGCCGTGCTCCGAATCGAGCGTTGAGGCAACCGGTACGTCAATGCGGCAGACAGCGTCGGAGCTGCCGTTGTTGGACAGATGGTAGTTCATCTGCCACTGATTGGAAGCATAATCGAGCACAGCTTCTCTGGACACGGAAACAGTTTCATCGGTATAGACTGCCGCTTCATAAAAGC
>CAJMMH010000236.1 GCA_905214365.1 uncultured bacterium | reverse complement strand
TGGCCGAACCTGCGTTAGATGACAGAAAACCGGATCAGGAGGGGATTTTTATGAGTGAAGTAATTGTTATTACATCCGGAAAAGGAGGCGTCGGAAAGACAACCGCCTGCGCAAATATCGGCAGCGGCCTGGCGCTTCTTGGCAGCAAGGTTGTTTTGATTGATACCGATATCGGTCTCAGAAACCTGGATGTTGTGATGGGTCTGGAAAACCGGATCATCTACAACCTGGTTGATGTCATCGAGGGAAACTGCCGGATCAAGCAGGCGCTGATTAAGGACCGCCGCTCAGAGGGACTGTATCTGATGCCGTCTGCCCAGACAAGGGATAAGTCAGCAGTAACGCCAGAGCAGATGAAAAAGCTGACCGATACGCTGAAGGATGAATTTGATTTCATTCTGCTGGACTGTCCTGCTGGTATTGAGCAGGGATTCCGCAATGCTATTGCGGGTGCGGACCGGGCTGTTGTCGTCACGACGCCAGAGGTCTCCGCAATCCGGGATGCTGACCGCGTCATCGGGCTGCTCGACGGGGCGGGGATTACCAGAAAGGATCTTTTAGTCAACCGAATCCGGCCGGAATTAGTTCGGCGCGGGGATATGATGACGCTTGAGGATATCCATGAGATTCTTGCTATTCCGATGATCGGCGCGATTACGGACACGGAGGAAATTGTGATCGCCGGAAACAGCGGAGAGCCGGTTGCCGGGCAGGATTGTCCGACCGGGCAGGCGTTTATGGATGTCTGCAGACGTCTGATGGGCGAGACCATTCCGGTTGGCATGCCAGAAACCAAAAAGGGGATGTGGAAACGATTCCGCTCCATGTTTGACCGAAAGTAGCGCAGCAGGGAGGGATGGCGTGTATGAAAAGGAACGCAGAAAGGCAGCTGAGCCGGACCGGGCAGATTGCTGTACACCGGCTGACACAAATGAAGCTGGCAGAAGCAGCAGACTGTTCGATAGAAGATCTTGAACGGATGAAAACAGAGCTGACCCGGACAATTTCCAAATATATCAATCTTGGAGAGCAGGAGGTTCATCTGTATCTCAGGAGAGGGAGAAAGGTTTCTCTCTTAGCGGCGGCAGTGCTGCTTCCGGCTGTGGACAGTCCGGATATACCTGAAATTGTAAAACGCAGATTCTGAACCAATGGTTTTTGAATCTGCCGGAAAGGAAACCTATGAAGAAAAAGAAAGAAAGAAGGCTGATTCCTTCTTCATATCATCTGAGAAACTACAACTTCAAGCTGGTTTTGTATGCGCTTACGCTGAGCATAATCGGGATTGTCGTTGTACAAAGTGCATCTGTGAATGAAACGCAGGCCGGTATGTTTTCAACGGTACAGAAGCAGATCATGGGCGTTGCGCTCGGCATAGTCGTTATGATCGTCCTTTCTCTTGTGGATTATCATAAGCTGCTGAAGCTTTCCATTCCGATTTATCTGGTCAACATCGCGCTGTTAGTATATGTACGTTTTGGAACAAGCTATTCGTTTATGGGCGCAAAGCGATGGATTTATGTTCCAGGTTTCGGAACGGTCCAGCCGTCTGAGTTTTCCAAGCTTGCGTTGGTTATCATGGGCGCGTGGCTTCTTGGAAAGCTGCAGAAAAAAATAAATAATGTGTTTGTTCTGATTTTATATCTTGCTGTCATGGGCGTAACTGCGGTTCTGATTCTGATCGAGCCGAACCTTTCAACCGCACTGGAAATTTTGTTTGGAATTGCTGCAATGCTGTTTCTCGCCAACATCAGCTGGAAGTGGATTACCGGCGTTCTGTCTGTATTTGCGGCAGTCATTGGCATAATTTTGTTTGCTGTGTATCAGCCGGAGCAGACGCTGTTAAATCAGCTGGTTGAAAAAAATATCGTCCAGGATTATCAGGTAGACCGAATCAACGCATACTTTTTCCCGGACGAGTATCCGGACCTTACCAGACAGCAGCTCAATTCTGTTATGGCAATCGGAGGAGGTCAGCTGTACGGAAAGGGGCTGAATACATCCACACTGGAATCTGTGAAGAACGGAGGCTTTCTTTCGGAAGAGCAGAGTGATTTTATTTTTGCTGTTGTCGGAGAGGAACTTGGCTTTGTCGGCTGCATGTTTCTGATTCTTCTATATGTCCTGATTATGATTGAGGGACTTCGGATCGCGGGACGAAGCCCCGATTTTGAGGGAAGAGTGATTGCCGGCGGACTGATCAGCATTTTTATTTTCCAGTGCTTCGTCAATATGGGAGTTGCTACGCTGCTTCTTCCAAATACCGGAACGCCGCTGCAGTTTATCAGCGCGGGCATGAGCTCTCTGCTCGGCTCGTTCTGCACCATCGGGATTCTCTTGAATATCGGACTGCATAAGAAAAGAAATATTCTAATGGAGGGGACTTTATGAACATAGGTTTAATTGCACAGGATACAAAAAAGAAGCTCATGCAGAATTTCTGTATTGCCTATCATGGCATTCTGAGCAAGCACAATCTGTTTGCAACCGGATCGACCGGCCGTCTGATTGAAGAAGCGACCGGACTTTCCATCCACAAGTATCTTGGTGGAGAAATGGGTGGCGCCGAGCAGATTGCCAATCAGATCGCGCAGAATAATCTGGATCTTGTAATCTTCTTTAAGGATACCGTATTTCAGAGAAATTATCCCAACGCATTGGATACCAGAAAGATTATGATGCTCTGCGATAAGTACAGCGTACCGCTTGCAACCAACCTAGCGACGGCAGAACTTCTGATTAAATCTCTGGATTACGGCGATCTGGAGTGGAGAGAGGGCTATCATTCATGAAAAGGCACACCTGCCTGATATTCGCTGCTTTTTCTGCTGCAGTGCTTTTGTTTTCGTCTTCCGGCTGCAGCAGAAAAAGCAGCGGAATTCTCGATCCCTATACCGCGCAGTTAAGCCGGGAGGCGCTCGAAATCGGACAGCTTCCGGTACGCGAGGATGGAATCACAGATGGGATCTGCATTGTCTCGAATGAGTCATCATACAATCCGGAAGAGATTTCCGCCCGTGCGGCCGTATGCTTCAATATCACTCAGAAAGAAACGCTTTACAGCAAAAACGCGTTTGAGCAGTTTCCGATGGCCAGTCTGACTAAGCTGATGACCGCACTGCTTGCGTTTGAAAGCGGCGACCTAGACCGCACAGTAACGCTCGGAGACGAGGTCGTAATTACGACGTACGATGCCTGGCTGTGCGGCTTTCAGCCCGGAGACGAGGTATCGCTGCGAGATCTGGTCAAGGCAGCTCTGATTTACTCCGGAAACGATGCGGCAAATGCGGTTGCAGTTGCGGTCGGCGGATCCATTGAGCAGTTTGTGGATCAGATGAATGCCGAGGCAAAACGGATCGGCGCAACGGATACTCAGTTTAAAAATCCGAACGGTCTGGATCAGAATGGGCATTATTCGAGTGCTTATGATTTATATCTGATTTTTAACGAGTGCCTGAAGTATCCGGATTTCCGCCAGATCATTCCAACACCAATAATGACCTGCTCCTACCGGACTTCGGATGGAGAAGACGTAGTCCGCAAGTTCAAAAGCGGCAACGGATATCTGGCACAGACGGCGATTCCGCCGGACGGAATCAAGGTATATGGAGGAAAGACGGGACATACCGAAAATGCGCTTGACTGCCTTGCGACCCTAGCGTCGGATCAGAATGGCGATGAATATATCACCATCATCCTCGGTGCAGAGACAAAACAGCAAGTTTATGCACAAACCAATCAGCTGTTGGACAAGATTCCGTAAAATTGCACAAATCATATAAAATTCTGCTTGAATTATCTGCTATTATATAATATAATAAGAGCAAGAGCCGAGAGTGCTTAAGAGATTTTGATTACGTGATGATAGAAGGAGGAGTTACTTATGGTTCAGATTATTTCCGGAAGGAAGGGCAAAGGCAAGACAAAGTATCTGTTAGACAAGGTAAACGCTGCAGTAGGTGCAGCAGAAGGAAGTGTTGTTTACCTTGACAAATCCGCGAAGCATATGTATGAGTTAAATAACAAGGTGAGACTGATTAATGTTTCCGATTATCCGGTTTCTTCTTATGAAGGATTTATCGGATTTATCTGCGGCATTATCTCTCAGGACCATGACCTTGAGCAGATGTATCTTGACAGCTTCCTTAAATTAGCCGGACTGGAGGACAGCGATATCACAGATGCGGTTGCGCAGTTGGTTGCAATTTCCGAAAAGTATGGCGTTGACTTTACCATCAGCGTATCCAAGGATGCGGAAGAACTTTCCGAGCAGGTACGTTCCAAGATTGTAATTTCCCTGTAAACCAGCTTTTTAACAGAACGTTTTCACGCGGCCGCCGTCAGGAGGATTGGGAAACAAAGTTTCCAGTATGCTCCTGGGCGGCTGCTTTTTTGTATCAGCTTTCTTCGCCTATGGCACGGATTCTGCCAAACATGCAGAGCAGGTACAGACCGCAGAGACCGACAATGTCGTAAATCAGTCTTGAGAGCCAGGTCATATCGCCAAACAACCATGCAACCAGATCAAACCGGAAAAAGCCGATTAGTCCCCAGTTAATTGCTCCGATAAAAACAATGACCAGAACCACATAATCAAACACCTTGG